>JAISZV010000218.1 GCA_031284475.1 Proteiniphilum sp.
GTATGCTTTAGCTTACGGTTACGAAAATTCAGCCCTTTCGGGCTTATCAGGCAATCAATGAAAATCCAAATCCATCAAAAAAATGGCTAAAAAACAATGTATGAAAAAATTCAAAACAGCTTCTTAGTTGATAAGGCTGTATGAAACGGGCAGGATAAATCATCCTGCAAATGTATGATTCATGTACCGAAAAATTAAAGGAAGCAGACAATCGTATGAAACGGGAGCGCTTTTTATCTATTTGTATTTTACTGTTTTTTTGCCTTTGTGTAACGGGACAAACACTCGACGACGCCAGAACCCGGTATCTGGAAGGGCGTTATGCCGAAGCGTTACCCGTTTTTCAGGCAGAATACCTCAATAATCCCGATAACCCATCCGTTAATCAATGGTTGGGCGTATGCCTCTACAAAACCGGAAAAATAATAGAAGCGCAAAAACACCTCGAATTTGCTTCAGGGCGCAAAATTCCCGAAGCCTATATCTATCTGGGCGAACTCTACACAATGCTGTACCGCTTTGAAGACGCCGAAAAAGAGTTTGAGAAGTATCAACACGCCAAACGCAAGGAGCGTGAGGCATTGGAGGCGCTGGAACAGAAACGGTCATATACCGGAATACTGCGGAAAGCGTCCAACCGTACGGAAGATGTGCAGATCATCGATAGCTTGGTTGTTCCCAAATCGGGTTTCCTGGCCGCTTATAACCTGAGCGCCTCATCCGGTTCTTTGATACCGGTATATGAATTTTTTTCCGACCGGTTGAAGAGCGATGAAACTCTCTATATGAACGAACGGCGCGACAAAATATACTATTCCGGGGGCGATGCGTCAACCGGCGTCAATCTCTATACAATGGACAAGTTGCTCGATACTTTCGGCAATGAGAAGATGCTGCCCGAAGCTATTAACAAAACAGGCAACCAGGCATTCCCGTTCGTATTGAGCGACGGGATGACCCTCTATTTCGCCTCCACGGACGACCCCTCGTTCGGGGGGTACGACCTGTTTGTTACCCGGTATAATTTTACCTCAGACTCATATCTTAGCCCCAACCAGTTGAATATGCCTTTCAATTCGCCTTTTAACGACTATATGTTGGCGATTGACGAGGAAAAAGGTATAGGATGGTTTGCATCCGACCGCTTCCAGCCGGCCGGCTCGGTGTGCATATACACTTTTATCCCGAACCCGCAGGTGCAATTAGTAGAGAGTGATGATGCAGGTTACCTTGCCGGCAGGGCGCGTATCTCGTCCATTGCCGGCACATGGAAGGAAGGCGCGGACTACCGTCCGTTTCGTTCGCTGGCGCGGCAAAAAGCCGCCTCACAACAGAAAACCGCAGGCGATTTTACATTTGTAATCAACGACCGGGCAACTTATCACACCCTGTCGGATTTCAGAAACGAACGCGCCCGGTCGCTCTTTTCACAAGCGCTGGGTAATGAAAAACAGTTACAGGCGCTGAATGACGAACTCTCTCAAAGAAGAGACCAATTTGCCGGCGGACAAACGAACAATGCCCTCGCAGCATCGATCCTCAAACTGGAAAAAGAGAGCGAATCGCTTTTCCGGGAAACGGAGAGGCTCAGGATGCAGGCAAGAAACGAAGAGATACGCACTCATTTTAATCAATAATTAACCGATGACATTCGATTTGATCATTATAATTGCCGTGATCCTGCTGGGAGTAGTGTTTATGCTGATTGAGATTTTCCTGCTTCCCGGCATCAGTATTGCAGGCGTTGCGGGCGCTGTTTTCCTGATAGGGGGAATTGTATACGCATACGTCTTTCAGGGCAGCGCCGTTGGAAATATTACCCTTGCAGGGGCAGCCTTGCTGCTTGGGGGAAGTTTTTTCTGGCTGCTGAAATCAAAATCGTTACGAAAAATTTCCTTAGATACAAATATAGAAGGGAAAGTAGATACCTCCTATTTACAGAAAATAGCCGCCGGCGACAGCGGCGTGGCGCTTTCCCGCCTGAACCCCATCGGGCAAGCGCTGATCAACGATGTGGAAGTGGAGGCCAAATCATTCGACGGAGAATTTCTTGATGAAGACGCCGAAATAGAGGTAGTAAAAGTAGAAACCTACAATGTGCTGGTAAAAAAGAGAGAGTCCTGATAGAATTAATTATATACTTAACATAACAACACCTAAAACAAATTCATTATGCCGGTTTTATTATTCCCCCTGATTATTACGATTGCCGTAATTATCATCTTTTTATTGATATTCTTCCACTATGTGCCCTTTTTTCTGTGGATCAATGCATTGTCGGCGGGCGTACGTATCTCGCTCATGCAACTCTTCCTGATGCGCCTGCGCCGCGTGCCGCCCCATACCATCGTTTACGCAATGATTGAGGCCCACAAGGCGGGACTGAAGAATGTAACCCGCGATAACCTCGAAGCGCATTATCTTGCCGGAGGGCACGTGGAAAAGGTGGTGCACGCATTGGTTTCGGCTTCCAAAGCAAATATCGACCTTAGTTTTCAGATGGGCACGGCCATTGACCTGGCAGGACGCGACGTGCTTGAGGCTGTGCAAATGTCGGTAAACCCCAAAGTAATAGATACTCCCCCGGTAACGGCCGTAGCTATCGACGGAATACAGTTGATAGCCAAAGCCCGCGTAACGGTGCGCGCAAACATTAAACGATTGGTGGGCGGCGCAGGAGAAGAAACCATCCTTGCCCGTGTGGGCGAAGGGATTGTCTCGTCCATCGGTTCGGCCGTGTCGCACAAATCGGTGCTCGAAAATCCGGACTCAATCTCCAAGCTGGTTTTGAAAAAGGGGTTGGACGCAGGCACCGCTTTTGAAATTCTCTCTATCGACATCGCCGACATCGACATAGGTAAAAACATAGGAGCCGTATTGCAGATGGATCAGGCCCAGGCCGACAAGAATATTGCGCAGGCCCGCGCCGAGGAACGACGCGCTATGGCTATTGCCCTGGAACAGGAGATGAAGGCCAAAGCGCAGGAAGCCCGCGCCAAAGTGATTGAAGCGGAAGCGGAAGTCCCTATCGCTATGGCCGAAGCATTCCGTAACGGGAATCTGGGTATTATGGATTATTACCGGATGGAAAATATAAAGGCCGATACCGATATGAGGGACTCCATTGCAAAACCGCAGGGCGGCGGAAACAAAAAGTAGATATAACAAAACAATACCTATTATGAGAATTATACCTGAATCGGAGCTGATTATCAATTCCGACGGAAGCGCTTTCCATCTTCATATTCAACCGGAACAGCTTTCGGATAAGATTGTGATGATGGGAGACCCCGACCGCGTAACGATGACGGCTTCTTTTTTTGAAAGCATTGAGTGCGACGTATGCAGCAGAGAATTTCATACCGTCACGGGAATGTATAAGGGAAAACGGATCACCGCGCTCTCGCATGGGATAGGGACAGACAACATCGACATAGTGCTTACGGAACTGGATGCGCTGGCCAATATAGACTTCAACACGCGGTTGGTGAAAGACGAGTTCAAACAACTTACCATAGTGCGGGTGGGCACGTCGGGAGGCATGCAACCGCATTGCCCGGTGGGATCTTATGTAGTATCGGAAAAGTCTATCGGGTTCGACGGGCTGATCCATTACTATGCCAACTCCGGATTGATCCGCGAAAAGGATTTTGAAGAGGCTTTCCAAAGAGAGGTGAACTGGTCGCCCTACCACTGCTCTCCCTATGTGGTGAGCGCCGACGAGGAACTTGTAGACCGTGTGGGACACGATATGATCCGGGGCGTTACTATCTCTGCCATCGGTTTCTACGGCCCGCAAGGAAGGCATGTACGGCTGCCGCTGGCCGATCCCAACCTGAACGCCAAAATTGAGTCGTTCCGTTTTGGGGAATACGCTATCACCAACTACGAAATGGAGAGTTCTGCCATCGCGGGATTAGGAAAACTGATGGGGCACAAGGCTATGACCGTTTGCGCCATAATTGCCAATCGCGTAGCGCTGAAATCAAATGCCGATTACAAAGGCTCCGTAGAAGACCTGTTGCAAATAGTACTGGACAGGGTATGACAGGCGGCTTCCGCCCGCCCGGCTTATTTAATCAAGGATATTATACAGACGAAGCGCCCTATCGGCAAGTATCTTCGCCTAAAACATATAACTATCAAAGTTTTTTTAGATTATACACCCATAAAAAATTAACCGTATGAGAAAATTATTCACATTACTGCTTCTTGCAATCACCCTGGTTGCATACGCACAACAAAATCCTCCTCTTCCCGTAGACCCGAAGGTGAGGACGGGCAAACTTAGTAACGGACTTACGTATTATATCCGGCAAAATAACCTTCCCGAAAACAGGGTCAATTTCTATATCGCACAGAAAGTAGGCTCCATGCAGGAAGAAGATAATCAGGCCGGCCTGGCTCACTTCCTGGAACACATGGCTTTTAACGGAACAACCAATTTCCCGGGAAAAACTATGCTGAACTACCTGCAAGATAACGGCATTAAGTTTGGCGCCAACATCAACGCCTATACTTCGTTT
>JAISZV010000245.1 GCA_031284475.1 Proteiniphilum sp.
CTGCATTAGCCGCTGCGGTAGTTTCCTCTTTGAGCTCGATAATCAACAGTACGTCTACGATCTTCACAATGGATATATATAAAGAATATATACGGCCTGATGCCGGAAACAAAGAACTGGTGCATGTCGGACGTATTGTGGCATTCGTTGCCTTGCTGATTGCCACATTAATAGCCCCAAGGTTCGCTTCTTTCGATCAGGTTTATCCGTTAATTCAAGAGTATACCGGGTTTATATATCCGGGAATATTCCTTATTTTCTTTATGGGTATGTTTTGGCGTCATGCTACGGCTAATGCCGCTTTATGGACAGCCATATTTACGTTGCCGGTAGCTTTTGCCATGAAGTTTCTCATTTCGGACATGCCGTTTATCATACGGATCGGTTATGTGTTTATTGTTTTATCTATCCTTTTTGTCGGTTTGAGTTTACGGGAAAGAAAACACAGAGTAGAGGCTTCGGAGTTAAGTGAAGATATAAAAAAGAAAGATGTACGTTTCGGATCGATGATGATCTCAATTTCAGTTTTGATAGGTACTGTTGCCGCATTCTTCCTTAAACAGTTTTCGCTCTTTGCACTCGACTCAGTATACGTGTTGGTAGCCGGTTTCATCCTTTTGGGCATTGTTCTGATTACAAATGCCAAACGTTCCGATATGGATGAAAAAGCCTTGATTTTCGACAGGAAAATATTTAAGACCTCTATACCATTCAATATGATTGCGATCGGTATCTGTGGTATATTGGTATTCTTATATTTCTATTTCTGGTAATTATGTTATTATCTAATTAACACCTCAAAGAAAGGAATTTAAATATGAGTTGTAGTAATTGTAATACTTTGCTGGTTAAAGCAATGAAGGGATTTTTTTATCAAAATATCACAGCGCAGGAGGCAAAATGGAAACATCTGAACTTTTGTGCAAGAACCCTGAAAAAGAACGAAATATGGATACAGAATACAGGCAGTTCCGAGTATTGTATTGTATTATTGGGTGGAAATTTTTCTGTTACATCTGATAAGGGAAGTTGGCGAACGGGTAATGGACGGGCAAATGTATTCAGTGGTCTTCCACATGCACTTTATCTCCCGGCACATACGGAATTTACATTAGTAGCTGAAAGCGATCTGCTGGATATTGCTTACAGTTGGGTAGAAACCGATCGGGAGAACGAGCCGGTTTTTATTACTCCTCAAACGGTACAGGATATGGGGATAGAACTTCGGGGCGGAGATAATGCAAGTAGGCAGATAAACAGCATATTACCACCAGGTTCTCCCTGCCACTTGTTAGTCTGTGTGGAAGTTTATACACCCTCTGGTAACTGGAGCTCTTTCCCTGCCCATAAACATGATGAACGGAAAGTCGATGCCGAAGGAAAATTGAAAGAAGCCTGCCTGGAAGAAATCTATTTTTATAAGACAGATAAACCCCAGGGATTTGCCATTCAGCACATATATACGGAAAATCGTGATCTCGATGAAATGGTGGAAGCGCATAACAACGATGTTGTGCTCGTACCGCGTGGCCATCATCCCGTCATAGCTGGCCACGGATATACTGTTTATTATCTGAATTTTCTTGCGGGCAGCGATCAGAGCCTGGCCGGAAGTAACGATCCGGACCATGAATGGATCTATGGTACTTGGAAAACAATGGACCCGAGACTCCCTTTGGTAACAATAGAAATGAATAAATAAAGCTTATGCTATGTATGATGTAATTACATATGGACGTTCGTCTATAGACCTGTATTCAAACAATATCGGAGTCCCTTTTACCGAAATAAAGGAATTCAGCGCTTTTGTTGGAGGTTCGCCGCTTAATATTGCTGTGGGTACAAAACGTTTGGGATTGAACTCTGCCCTTCTGACGGCAGTGGGTGAAGATCAGGTAGGAGAGTTTATGCTATCTTTCTTAAAAAAAGAAGGAGTAGAAACAAAATTTATTTCCAGAAAACCAGGAGCACGGACCAGCGCTGTGATCTTGGGTATAGAGCCACCCGACAATTTTCCTTTGGTCTATTACCGGGATAATTGTGCCGACTCAAAAGTTAACATTGATGATGTGATCACTGCACGTATTGGCGACTGTCGTCTTTTTGAAATATCGGTAACAGCTCTCAATGTGGAACCGAGCCGTTCCGCTGCTTTTTATGCTGCAGAAGAGGCAATGCGTAAGAATGTGCCGATCCTTGCCGATCTTGATTTTCGAGCAGACCAATGGCATGATCCGCGCGCTTTCGGAGTAACTACCCGTGCTTTTCTACGTAACTGCAGTTTTGCAATCGGTACGGAAGAAGAAATATTAGCATCCATGCTGAAAGACCCTGAGCAGATCCGAATTAAAAACCAGCAGATTTCAGCTCCTGAAATCAAAGGAGATATAGATGCCGCTATTCGGGATATTATGGCTTTGGGACTTGATGTACTGGTTGTAAAACGAGGCTCAAAAGGTTCGTCGGTATTCCTGAAAAACGGAGAGGTAATGGACGTACCCGGGTTTCCGGTGGAAGTTGTTAATGTTTTGGGAGCTGGAGATGCCTTTGCCAGCGGATTTATATTCGGTTACCTCAACGGGTGGGACTGGTATAAGTGTTGTCGTATGGGAAATGCCTGTGGAGCTATTCTGGTGACCAAACACGGCTGTGCAAACTTCAATCCTACTTATGATGAAGTGATGGTATTTGTGGAGAGTAAAGAAGGATTTTAATCAATTAATAATAAAAGTATAGTCATGACAAAACGAATGACCGTGGGGCAAGCGCTACTTGAATTCCTCGATAAACAATATGCCGAACGGGATGGTGAGGAACATAAATTTTTTGCTGGAGCTTTGGGTATTTTCGGCCATGGTATTGTAGCCGGATTTGGCCAGGGATTATTACAACGTCCGGATTTTAAATACATCGTTACCCGTAATGAACAGGGATCTGTACATATTGCCGCGGCCTATGCCAAGGTAAAAAACAGAATGGGTACATTTGCCTGCCTTTCTTCAATAGGACCGGGAGCAACTAATATGGTAACGGGCGCTGCAGCAGCGACCATCAATCGTTTACCGGTACTCCTGATTTCAGGAGATATTTTTGCACGCCGCAACGTAGCGCCTGTACTACAACAACTGGAGTCTGTACAGACGCAGGATATTTCCGTAAATAACTGTTTCAAACCCGTTACAAGATACTGGGATCGGATCAATCGTGCTGAACAATTGATAACCTCTTTACCCGAGGTAATGCGGGTACTGACTTCTCCTGCGGATACAGGGGCGGTCATGCTTTCCTTGCCGCAAGACGTACAAGCTGAAGCATACGATTTCCCCGAAGAACTCTTTCGGAAAAGAGTCTGGAAAATACCACGGTTACGTCCGGATATAAACTCATTATGTGAAGCCGCACAGATTATCCGCGCCTCCAAAAAACCGATGATTATCGCCGGAGGCGGAGTGATCTACAGTGAAGCGACCGAAGAACTGAAGAAGTTTGCAGAGGCTACCGGTATTCCTGTAGCAGAAACTTTTGCAGGCAAAGGGTCATTGCCCTATAACCATCCGTTAAGCCTGGGCGCCGTAGGCGCAACAGGAACTCCCGGAGCGAATAAGGTTAGTAATGAGGCCGATGTCATAATAGGAATAGGAACACGTTATAGTGATTTCACTACAGCTTCAAAAACGGCATTCCAAAATCCCAACGTACGTTTCATAAATATCAATGTAGCCGAATTCGACGCGTTCAAACATGCGGCGCTTCCACTGACCGGGGATGCAAAAGCCTGTTTGGAGGAATTACTCGAACAATTAAAATATTATAAAACCGGTGAGGCATATCGAATTCAGGTGGAACAAATTAACTGCGATTGGGACAATGAAGTCTCCGCCATTTGTAAGGAAAGCGGAGAATTACCGGTTTCACAGCTTGAAGTAGTCGGCGCCGTAAATGAAATGGCAGATCCGGAGGATATTGTTTTGTGCGCCGCCGGTAGTCTTCCCGGTGATTTGCATAAGTTATGGCGTACCACACATCCGAAAGGTTTCCACCTTGAATATGGTTATTCGACTATGGGATACGAATGTGCAGCCGGTATAGGAGTAAGTATGGCTTATCCTGACCATCACATTTGGGTGATGATAGGTGATGGAAACTATCTGATGATGAACAGTGAAATCGTCACTTCCATACAGGAAGGAATAAAATTCAATATTATCCTGCTTAATAATAATGGTTTCCAGAGTATCGGAGGTCTGTCGGAGTCTCTGGGTTGTCAACGTTTCGGAACGGAATATCGTTACCGGGAAGAACAATCCGGTATGCTGACAGGCAATACCCTCCCTGTTGATTTTGCTGGGAATGCCCGGAGTTTAGGAGCCTATGTGATTGAAGCAACTGATATCC
>JAISZV010000264.1 GCA_031284475.1 Proteiniphilum sp.
CTTGGTGGAACTGGGCGCCTCCATCGATTCCATGTCCCTGATCTTAGATAGCGTGAACCGGGTGGACAGGAAGATGATGAAAAACTACTCCTATTTCTCTTTCCGGAATAGTTATCCCGGTGAAAAGAAAGACTCCCTGATTGCCGTCGCGCAGCTTGCATCCGTAGAAGTACCCGCCCCCGATACCCTGTTGCAGTCGAAACAACTGAGCGAGCAGTCGGCCATTTTACAGAGCGCTTTCGTGAAAGCAGATAATAACAATAATGAGTTCCTCTTCAGGTCGCTCAATAAAACTACTACGCAGAAGACAATCAACCGTCACTGGGTGGAATGGCACCGGAAGTTTACCATCCCGTTCACCTGCCTGATATTCTTTTTTATCGGCGCCCCGTTGGGTTCTATTGTTAGAAAAGGAGGATTGGGCACGCCCATTGTTATCTCTGTTATACTGTTTATTATTTATTATATTGTTGAGAATGTCGGGTATAAGATGACCCGCGACGGCGTATGGGTTCATTGGTTCGGTATGTGGTTCAGCTCGTTTGTTTTATTGCCTATAGGGGTTTTCCTGACCTATAAGGCGATGAACGATTCTGTGATCATGAATGCCGACACCTATGTAAACTTCTTTAAAAGGCTCTTTTTTATTCGTGAAAAGAGAAAATACCCGGTGAAAAGCGTAATTATAGAGAAGCCGGACTATGAAGAAATTTCCCTGTCGTTGGCGGACTTATCGCAGAAGATCGACCGGTTTTTTGACAGATACGGCCGTCTTTCTTACAAAGCCTATTGGATCGACGGTGATTACGGCAAGGAGTTGCGATCCCTTAAAAGCTCGCTGGAGATCATCCTTAACAGCCTCTCCAACTCCCGCAAACTGGAAATACTGGCAAAAGCGGAAGAGTTTCCCGTAATGTTCAACATCGTGAAGATTTTCAATTCCGGTTCAACCCCGGCCAAAATCTGTATGTATCTTTTTCCTTTAGGAATCATTCTCAGGCTCTTTTCCGTCCCCCTTGAATGGACTATCAGGAAAGACCTGAAGAATATCCGGCGGCTGAACGGGGAGTTAATAAATATTTTACGCGGCGCTTACGAGCCGGAAACAGTAGCTTTGGCATAAAAAACAATACACAAATGCAAAAAGAAATTCAATTAAACACTATTGATGAAGCCATTGAAGATATTCGCAAAGGCAACTTTATTATAGTGGTCGATGATGAAGACCGGGAAAATGAAGGAGACCTGATTATTGCGGCAGAACATATCACCCCCGAAAAGATCAATTTTCTGGAAACTTATGCACGCGGACTAATCTGCGCGCCTATCACAAAAGAACGCGCCGACGAGTTGGATTTGCCGATGATGGTTTCACATAACACATCGATACATTCCACCCCGTTTACCGTTTCCATCGACCTGCTTACGCACGGATGCACTACCGGTATCTCTGCTTACGACAGGGCGCAAACCATCCTGGCGCTGACCCGCGAAGATACGGCTCCCGAAGATTTCGGCCGTCCGGGGCATATCTTTCCCCTTCGCGCACAGACAAAAGGCGTACTGCGTCGCGCAGGCCATACCGAGGCAACGATAGACTTTGCCCGCCTGGCGGGACTCTATCCGGCCGGAGCCCTTGCCGAAATCAAAAATAAGGACGGCTCTATGGCGCGCCTGCCCGAACTGATGGAAATAGCCCGGAAATTCGGCCTGAAAATTGTTTCCGTGGCCGACCTCATAAAATACCGGCTCAGGACGGAATCGTTGATCGAAAGGGGAGAAGCGGTAAAACTGCCTACGGAATACGGCGAATTTTCGATGATCCCGTTCCTGCAAAAGGCTACCGGACAAGAACATGTAGCCCTGATAAAAGGGGAATGGCGCGACGATGAGCCGGTATTGGTGCGCGTGCACTCCTCCTGCATGACGGGCGATATTTTCGGGTCGATGCGTTGCGAATGTGGCGAACAGCTCCACAAGGCATTGCGGCTTATAGAGAAAGAAGGAAAAGGCGTGCTTGTTTATCTGAACCAGGAGGGGCGCGGGATAGGACTGATGGCAAAAGCGGCGGCCTACAAACTGCAGGAGCAGGGGCTTGATACCGTGGACGCTAACCTCCACCTCGGTTACCAGGCTGATGAACGGGATTACGGCGTAGGCGCGCAGATACTCCGCAGCTTAGAAGTGAGCAAGATGCGCCTGATGACAAACAACCCTACCAAACGTGTAGGCCTGGAATCCTACGGCCTGGAAGTGGCGGAAAATGTACCGCTCGAAATTTCCCCCAATCAATACAACCATTTTTATATGGAAACCAAGAAAAAGAGAATGGGACACCTGTTGAAGAGTATAAAGTAATTCAATTAGAGAGAAAAGATATGTACGGAAAAATGCAACAATACCTGCAAAACGAATTAAAATCTATTGAAGAAGCAGGGCTATACAAAAAAGAACGGGTTATTGTTTCACCGCAAAAAGCCGAAATAAAAGTACAAACAGGACAGCAAGTGCTGAACTTCTGCGCCAACAACTACCTCGGATTGTCTGACCATCCGCGGCTGATCGGCGCGGCGAAACGGGCGCTCGACGAACGGGGCTACGGCATGTCGTCGGTACGGTTTATCTGCGGCACACAAGATTACCACAAAGAACTGGAGGCGACTATCTGCCGTTTCTTCAAAACCGAAGATACGATTCTCTATGCCGCCTGTTTCGACGCCAACGGCGGCCTTTTCGAGCCGCTTTTTACCGATGAAGACGCCATCATTTCCGATGCGCTGAACCATGCCTCCATTATCGACGGGGTGCGCCTTTGCAAAGCGCAACGCTATCGCTACGCCAACGCCGATATGGCCGCTCTGGAAGAAAAACTGAAAGAAGCGCAGGCGCAACGTTTCCGCATTATTGCCACCGACGGCGTTTTTTCTATGGACGGTAACGTGGCTCCGCTTGATAAAATTATGGAATTGGCAGAGAAATACGATGCGCTGGTGATGGTGGATGAAAGCCATTCCGCCGGCGTGGTAGGCCGAACCGGAAAAGGAGTGACCGAACTATACAACGTGATGGGTAATGTGGATGTGATCACCGGAACGCTCGGCAAAGCCTTTGGAGGCGCTATCGGCGGATTTACCACCGGGCGGAAAGAGTTCATCGACATGCTGCGCCAGCGGTCGCGCCCCTACCTCTTTTCCAACTCCATCCCGCCCCTGGTGGCGGCCTCCGGCATGGAAGCGTTCAATATACTGCAGGAGTCCAATCAATTGCAGGACAAGCTGCATGAGAACATAGATTACTTCGTAGCAAAAATGAAGGAGGCGAAATTTGATATTAAACCCACTCAATCGGCCATCTGCGCCGTAATGCTTTACGACGCCAAACTGTCGCAGGAATTTGCCGCCGAACTGCTCGACGAGGGAATTTATGTGACCGGGTTTTACTATCCCGTCGTGCCGAAAGGCGAAGCGCGCATCCGCGTACAGCTCTCTGCCGGCCACGAACGCGCACACCTCGACAAAGCGGTTGCAGCGTTTATCAAAGTAGGAAAAAAACTGAAAATGATTTAGTGATTTAACGATGTAATAATTTAATTAGCACATTAGTATATTAGCGCATTATTATTATGAAAGCTCTGGTAAAATTACGTCCTGGAAAAGGTATCTGGATGGAAGAAACGCCCATCCCGTCGATTGGTGTGAACGATGTTCTCATCAAAATAAAAAAAACGTCTATATGCGGCACCGACCTCCACATTTATAAATGGGATGATTGGTCTCAAAAAACCATAAAAACGCCTATGACCATCGGACATGAATACGTCGGTGAGATCGTGGACATGGGCAACGGCGTGCAAAACCTGAAGGTGGGCGACCGCGTAACCGGCGAAGGGCATATTGCCTGCGGCCATTGCCGCAACTGCCGCCGCGGAAAACTGCATGTTTGCGAGAACTCCATTGGAGTGGGGGTGAACCGTGACGGCGCATTTGCCGAATACCTCTCCCTGCCTGCTTCAAACGTGGTGAAGCTCGACCCGCGTATTTCCGATGAAATTGCGTCTATTATGGATCCGTTCGGCAATGCTACACATACCGCCCTCTCTTTTCCGTTGATCGCCGAAGATGTACTGATTACCGGCGCCGGATTGATAGGAAGCATGGCTACGGCGATCTGCCGTTTTGCCGGCGCCCGCTATATCGTGGTGAGCGACCTGAGCCAATACCGCTTGGATATTGCCGCGAAAATGGGCGCTACGCTCACGGTGAATATATCAAAGGGGGAGACTGTGGCGCAGGCCGTAAAGAAACTGGGGATGCGCGGTTTTGATGTGGGGCTGGAGATGTCCGGTTCGCCTGCGGGATTCCGGGAAATGATCGCCAATATGTATAACGGCTCCAAAATCTCGCTGTTGGGGATTTTACCCAGCAATACGATGGTGGACTGGAACGAAATCATCTTTAAGGCGCTCACCCTGAAAGGGATTTACGGACGTGAAATGTGGGAGACCTGGTACCAGATGGAACAGATGATTATTTCAGGATTGGATCTTAGCCCCATTATCACTCACCGTTTCGGTATCGATGATTTCCAAAAGGGATTCGATGTGATGGAGGAAGGCCAATGTGGTAAAGTGATCCTGGACTGGAGTTAATCCGGCTATTATGCCGGTTCTCTTTATGTCGGAAATTATCGTTACTTTTGTGCTTTTAGAAATTTATTATAGCGCTATCAATAAGCTAAATTATATGAAGCAACTTGTTCTCTTACGTCATGGCAAAGCGGAGCAGGGTACAATGGACAAAGATGATCACGATAGAGTCCTTACCGGCCACGGCAGCAAAGACGCTTCCTGCATGGGAGGATTTATTTTGAAAAAATGGGGCGTCCCCGACCTGATACTCTCTTCATCCGCGAGACGGGCGCATGACACCGCTATACTGGCCGCGCAAAGCCTCGGTTATCCGCAGGAAGAGATCAGAACCGACCGGAATCTTTATTTCGCTCCCTCCCGCTGGATATTGAATGTGATTTCCAAATTGCCCGACGAGGTAGATCGCTGCCTCTACGTAGGACATAATCCCGGGGTAACCGAACTGGTCAATGACCTGGGAGTGCGCCTCGATAATCTTCCCACGGCGTCGGCGGCATGCTTCGATTTTCATATCGACTCCTGGGCCGATATATCGGCCGACAAAGCCGCTTTTCTCTGGCTGAAACCGGCAAAAGAACTCTAATAAGTAAATTCAAACTCAAGATCATTCGGGAACGGCTTTCCTTCATCGGCAAATAGCGCTTTCATATCATTCACGCACACGTTAAAATCAGCAATCGTATCTTCCACACTATCGCCTTCGCCGAACAATCCGAAATTAAGTTGTTCGTAATAGTCCATATTGGCTTGATAACGTCCGCCTTTACTTCTTGAAATAATTACATTTGCTTTCATTATATCTCCTTTGATTAACGCCGCAAAAATAGTCGTTTGTCTATCAACGTCCAGGTATTTTGAGATTATCCGCCACCATTCCTACTATATTAGGAACCTGCCTCAATATTCTTTTTTCCGATACCCGGTTTAATCACCCAAAACTCTTTGTTAGTCGATAAAAAAGGAAAGTTTATCTATTTCTTTTGCGGAAATCTGGCGGCTGTACTAATTTTACCGCGGGTTTTTGAAAAGTTTTTTATGATGAAAAAGATTTGTTTTTTGGTAATTACCGTTTTATTGCCTCTCTCGTCATTCATGGCGCAGGCACAGACAAACAGTTCCATTTCGGGAAAGTTGATAGAAAAAGAATCGGAGGAGCCGGTGCCGATGGCCACTATACGCATACTCCAGCAGGCGGACAGCAGTTTTGTTACCGGAAAAGCGTCCGACGAGAAAGGGCTGTTTACCATACCGGTAAGGAACGGATCCTATATTGTACATATTTCTTATGTCGGATATAACGATATGTTCCGGAATGTACAGGTAACTTCATCCGCCCCGCAGGTACAATTAGGCAATATAGCTTTGGAAAACGACAATATCCTTTTATCGGAGACTGTGGTTACGGCAAAAGCGCCGGAGATTACCGTAAAGGGGGATACGTTGGAATATAATGCGGATTCCTATAAAGTGACGGAAGGCGCTGTGGTAGAAGATTTGCTGAAAAAAATGCCCGGTGTGGAGGTTGATAGCGAAGGAAAGATCACCGTGAACGGAAAAGAGATTAAAAAAATATTGCTCGATGGGGAAGAGTTCTTCAGCAACGATCCGAAGGTGGCCTCTAAAAATCTCCCGGCAAAGATGGTAGACAAGCTACAAGTGCTTGAAAGAAGAACCGAGATGGCGCAAATGACCGGATTCGATGA
The DNA here is from genome assembly GCA_031284475.1 of Proteiniphilum sp. GTDB lineage: Bacteria > Bacteroidota > Bacteroidia > Bacteroidales > Dysgonomonadaceae > Proteiniphilum. The sequence continues at coordinate 6,352 of JAISZV010000264.1, forward strand.
CGGCGAAGAAGAAAATGTGATCAACCTGCTGGTGCGCCCCGGCATGAAGGAAGGACTGTTCGGAAACGCTTTCGCGGGATACGGAAGTAAAGACCGGTATGAAGCGAACGGCATGGCCAACTATATGAAAGATAAAGATCAATATACCTTTCTCGGAGGCATTAATAACACCAATAACGCCGGATTCTCCGATTTGGCGGGCTCCATGTTCGGCGGTATGGGCGGCCGGGGAGGCGGAGGACGAATGACGTTCGGGGCAGGGAATGGCATATCCACCTCGTTGAACGCGGGAGGTAATTTCAGCACGCAGCTCTCTTCAAAATTCAAGATCGGAGGTAACGTGCGTTATGGATACACCGACTCCGATGTACAGTCCGGCGTATTTACCCAAAATATCCTCAGCGCGGGAAATACATTGGAAAATGAGAGTACCAGGTCGAACAGCAAGAGCAGGAATTTCAATATGGATCTTAGGATGGAGTGGAATCCGGATGAAGCTACCACCCTTATTTTCCGGCCTAATCTGTCGTTTTCCGGCAACGATCGCAATGAGACAGGGAATTTTCATACACGGAACGAACTGTCGGGCGATACCATCAATCACGGTAGTTCGGAATATTTCTCCGAGGGGAACGGAACAAATTATGGCGGGAATCTGGATATAAGCCGTAAGCTGGGAAAAGAAGGACGGGTGTTGAGCGCACAGTTGCGCGCTAACAGAGGAGAATCGGAAAATACGGGAGCCAGCCTCTCCGGCACCTTTTATAACGGAACGCGCCCCGATGACCTTATCGACCAACGCTTCACGAACACAAGCGACAACACCTCCCTGCGGGCGTACTTCTCTTATGTGGAGCCGGTAGGCAGTAATAATTTCTTGCAGTTGGCATACGCGTACAGCCGGAATGTATCGGAATCCGACAAGGATACGCGCACTCAGGATGCGTTTGGAGAATATACGGTACTCGATTCAACTTACAGTAAACGGCTT
>JAISZV010000265.1 GCA_031284475.1 Proteiniphilum sp.
GGCCTGTTGATTTCATTATTCATCCGGCCAAGTTCTGAGGCAATAGTAAGTATATTTATTTCTCTTACTTCGGACGAAAATTTTTCAAGTAAGAGAAAATATTTTTTCAAGTAAGAGAAATATCTCCGTCAAGCATAAAAAATTTTTCGGCCTCCGTTAGGCGGATTCAAGCAACAAAAGCAACTTCAACCTCCGGTTGCATTTATTAACTCATGTTACGCAGTCTTACTGTTTTCGTAGCTTCGACGATTCCCATTTGCGAGCCTTGACTATTTCCGTAGTCTCGCCTTGACTGTTCTAATCTGTGAGTCTCGGAGATTCCAATCTGTGAGCCTCTACTATTCCCGTCTGCGAACTTCGACGCAAAAAACATGAATTTGCGTAACATGAATTAAGAATATTGTCTATGTCCGGATAACGCCGTTTGGCCTGCAACTCAATCGTTCATCGGGATAAAAACTCCCGTTGGATTTCTCCGCTCAACTTTTACTATCTGTGCTTGTAGCATATTCTACCAATCTTTATACTGTGAAAAACATGAAAAATTTTCATGCCGTAAATATAGCAGAAAAATCTCGAAAAAGCCAAATAAATATTTCAGAACTACAAAAAAGAGCGCATTTCCTTTTATTCAGGAAAAAAATTATATTTTTGTCCTGAAATTCAGGAAAGATCATGAGGAAAGATGTTATCAAGTCGCTGATTGCTCTCAAGCAGAGCGAAATTCCATTCGATGTTATTGAGCGCGATATAAAGTTGCCGACAGACCGCAAAAAGATTATCACCATACCGGGTGTGCACCGTTGCGGTAAATCCACCCTGATGGAGATTGCCATAAACACTCTTGTGCAAAGTGGCGTGCCACGGGAAAATATCCTGTGGTTAGGTTTTGATGATGAGCGTTTGAAGAGTATGGCTTCTGAAGAGTTGGATGAGGTTATCGCTTCCTATATGGAGATGTTTCCCGACATACCAATCAAAGATGTACATATATTTTTTGATGAAATCCAACTCATCAAGGACTGGGAATACTTTGTACTGCGGGTTTACAAGTCCTATTGCAAAAACATCTATGTATGCGGCAGCAATGCCACGATGCTTTCAACGGAATTGAAATCGGCATTGAGAGGTTACCCGCTTGAATATGAAACATATCCGCTTTCATTCAACGAGTATTGCCGTTTCAAAGGAATTAACACAAACAGCTATCTTGAACAGGATAGGGCAAGATTGAGAACTGCTTTTGAAATGTATAACCAAGAAAGTGCATTCCCCGAAGTCGTGTTAACATTGTCTAAGTCTGAGCAATTAAAGCTGTTGCAGGGTTACTTTGATACAATGTTACTGAAGGATTTAGCTGAGCACTATAAAGTATCGAATACAAGCGTAGTCAGATATTTTGTAAAACGCATCATGTCAAACCTGACCAAACCGACATCCATCAATGCCTTATACAAGGATATCAAGTCCCAGGGATTGAAAGTAGGTAAGGATGATTTATACCTTTGGGCGAACTATATCTGCGATATCTTTCTGTTTGTACGTATTCCCAGGTATAGCCGTTCTTTGATGAAGGAACAAAATTCGCTCGACAAGTATTATTGCATTGATAACGGCCTGCGGGGAGCGGTACTTATACCGCATAGCAGCGATAACGGAAAGAACCTGGAGAATACGGTTTTCATGCAACTGAACCGGACAAAATTATCGTCGGACAAGATTTCTTATTATCAAGGCGCCGGCGAATGCGATTTTGTATTCCAGCGCAATGATAGTGTAATACAACTCATACAAGCCACTTGGGATATGACCGGCGAGAATACTCGTGAAAGAGAGATTGGGGGTATTTTGGAGGCTTCGCTTGCAACCCGGTGCGACAACCTTTTTATTGTCGCCAAGGATGAAGAGAGCGTAATAACCCGGGAAGGTAAGCAGATAAATGTCATACCGGCTTGGAAATGGCTGTTGCAGGATAACTGATTCTTCTCATTATTTGATTTTATTGAACAGCAATATCAAAAAACACAGTCACAAAATCATTTATTTCATTACATATATTCAATTTATCTTGTATGTTTGCAGATAATCTTTAAAAAAATTGTATTTAACCTCATCATGAGTGTAGATAATTTAATGTCGTTCTTAGCAATCGATTTGGGCGCCAGCAGCGGAAGAGCAATGCTGGGAACTATACAAAACAGCCGGTTGGAATTAAAAGAAATCAGCCGTTTCCCCAATCCGATCATAGAAGTAAACGGTCGTTTATACTGGGATTTGTTCCATTTGTATAATCAGATTGTCGTAGCGTTACAGGAAGTCGAATCGCGCAAGTTGCGTGTTACATCCCTGGGTATTGATACGTGGGGGGTAGACTTTGTTTGTTTCGGAAAGGATGGAGAACCATTGCGTATGCCCTACAGTTACAGGGATCCCCGCACATTTGGCGCGCCGGAGCGTTTTTTCTCCAAAATGCCTAAAGAAGAGGTATACCGGAAAACGGGTATTCAGATAATGAATTTCAACACGCTATTCCAACTCGACACCCTGTTGAGCGAAAACTCGTCTATCTATCCCGCAATCGACAAGATACTGTTCATGCCGGACGCCCTCTCCTATCTGCTGACCGGAAAAATGGTGACGGAATATACCATTGCTTCCACCTCACAAATGATCAACCCCTATACAAAGCAGTTCGACAGGTCGTTTCTTCAAGCCTTGCAACTGGACGACAACCATTTCGGGACTAACGTACTTCCGGGGTACAGAATAGGAAACATATCTCCATCCGTACAACGCCTGACCGGTTTACAGGACTTGTCCGTTATTGCCGTTGCCGGTCACGACACGGCTTCGGCCGTCCTGGCTACTCCTGCTGAAAACGAGAACTTCGCTTACCTGAGCTCGGGAACATGGTCGCTGATGGGCGTCGAATCGGAAAAACCCGTGATCAACGACGAAACTTTTGCGCTGAACTTCACCAACGAAGGGGGCGCCGACGGCTCTATCCGCCTACTGAAAAATATCTGCGGCATGTGGCTGATAGAACAATGCAAAAAGGAATGGGAGAATAAACAACCTGTTACTTATGAGGAAATAGTGGTTGCAGCAAAACAGTCGGCCCCATTCCAATGCTTTATCAACCCCGATTCGCCATGCTTTGCCGCTCCCGGCTCCATGATCACGGCCATCCGGGTTTACTGCAAAGAAACAAACCAGTATATCCCCCAAACCATGGGAGAAATAGCCCGGTGCATTTACGAAAGCCTTGCTTTCCGTTACAGGCAGGTATTGGCAAACCTGCAACAACTGGCCACATTTCCCATCAATACATTACACATCATTGGCGGAGGGGCACGGAATAAACTGCTCAATTCTTTTACAGCCAACGCTATCGGTAAGCCGGTAGTTGCAGGCCCGTCAGAAGCCACGGCTATGGGAAATATCTTACTACAAGCGAAAGCCGCCGGCATAGTTGACAACAAAAAAGAGATTCGTCAAATCGTACGAAATTCCATTGACCTCGATATGTTTGAACCCGAAGATACGGCTCTATGGAACAGTCATTACACTGACTATCTGAATGTTTACAGGGAAATATAAATTTAATGATTTAATGATGTGCCAATGGGACGAATGTGATGATTTAAAGATTCAAACAATTATAATAATTATCAATTATCAATTGTCAATTATCAATTGTAAAAGACACACAATAATATTAGAATAATAATCGTATGAAGGAAGAACAAATTAAAAAAGCGTATGAGGATGCAAAAGCGCAATATGCATCCCTGGGAATTGATGTAGACAGCGTGCTGGAAAAACTGGGAAAACTATCTATTTCCATCCATTGCTGGCAGGCAGACGATGTGTCGGGGTTTGAAAATCCCGACGGAGAACTAACAGGCGGCATTCAGGCTACCGGCAACTATCCGGGAAAAGCCAGAACCATAGAAGAACTGCGAAACGATTTCGAAAAGGTGCTTACGTTGATCCCCGGCACACATAGAATAAGCCTGCACGCCATCTACGGCGATTTTGGCGGCGAGTTCGTTGACCGTGACCAAATCGAACCGAAGCATTTTCAGTCATGGATCGACTGGGCGAAGAAAGTCGGCGTAAAACTGGATTTCAACTGTACCCTTTTCTCTCATCCCAAAGGCGATAGCGGATATATGATCTCCCATTTCGACCCTGAGATCAGAGAGTTCTGGAAAGAACACCTGCGCCGTTGCCGCCGTATTGCTGCGGAGATCGGCCGTCAGCAAGGCGATCCCTGTATTCATAACATCTGGTTTCCCGACGGGGAAAAAGATAAAACCGTTTCGCGCTTTGCCCACAGGCAGTTGATGAAAGATGCGCTTGACGATGTGCTTTCTGAAAAAATCAGTACGGACTACCTGAAAGATTGTGTAGAATGTAAATTGTTCGGCATCGGAAGCGAAAGTTATGTGGTGGGATCTCATGAATTTTATATGGGCTATGCGGTCAAAAACAATATGATGCTGACGCTGGACGCCGGACATTTCCACCCGACCGAAGTAATATCCGACAAAATTTCTTCCCTGTTATTTTTCGTTCCCGAACTCAATCTGCACGTAAGCCGTCCGGAACGTTGGGACAGCGACCATGTGGTGATCTTAAGCGACGAATTATTGGCTTTAACGCAGGAAATCGTTCGCTCGGGACAATCCGACCGCGTGCACGTAGGGCTCGATTATTTCGATGCATCCATTAATCGCCTGGGAGCTTACGTAGTGGGAATCCGCTCTACACAGAGAGCCATGTTGCAAGCGCTTCTTGAGCCGACCTCCCAATTAAGGGAATTCGAGGTGCAGGATAAAAACTTCCAACGGCTGGCTTATCTGGAAGAGTTGAAATCGATGCCCTGGAACGCTCTCTACAATTACTATTGCCTGGAGCAGAAAGCGCCTGTCGGCGACGCCTATATTAAAGAGATTCAGGAGTATGAAGATCAGGTAACATCTAAAAGAGTCTAAACGATGACTATAATTCTGGGTTTAATTATTATTGCTGTGGGAAGTATGGGCCAATCGAGCTCATACGTCCCCATCAATAAGATAAAAGAGTGGTCGTGGGAAAACTTCTGGCTGATGCAGGGAGTTTTCGCATGGCTACTTTTCCCTGTTCTGGGGGCATTCATGGCCGGCACACCGGCGGAATTGATCGGGATATATACTGCCAATGCGGCTGCCTCATGGCAGGCCATCGGTTACGGAGCGCTTTGGGGAATAGGAGGATTGACTTTCGGATTGAGTATGCGTTTTCTGGGCATTGCACTCGGACAATCGGTGGCTCTGGGAACCTGCGCCGCTTTCGGGACGCTTATCCCGGCAATGCTCGCCGGTACGGATCTTTTATCTCCGAAGGGGTTGATTTTGTTGCTGGCGGTTGCCGTTACACTGGTAGGAATCGCGTTGGTGGGCTATGCAGGCAGCCTGCGTTCAAAGAATATGTCTGAGGAAGAGCGGAAAAAGGCAATCAAAGATTTTGCGCTGAAGAAAGGCCTCCTTATCGCATTGTTTGCCGGGGTAATGAGCGCCTGTTTCAGTCTGGGACTAAACGCCGGAGCGCCGGTAAAAGAAGCCGCCATTGCGGCAGGTGCAAAGGGAATGTTCGCACAGAATCCGGTCACGCTTTTGGTCACCCTCGGCGGGTTCGTAACCAATCTTGTGTATTGCCTTTATATGAACCGGAAGAATAAAACCGGTGGAGAAATAAAACGCTCATCAAAAGCCGTTTTGGTAAACAACCTCCTGTTTTGCGCATTGGCGGGACTTCTCTGGTATTCCCAATTCTTCGGGTTGGGCATGGGGCAGAGCTTTTTTGAACCGGGTAGTGTGATGATGGCTTTTTCATGGAGTATACTGATGTCTTTGAATGTGGTTTTCAGTAACGTGTGGGGAATTATCCTGAAAGAATGGAAAGGCGCGGGAAAAAAGGCTGTCGTTTTTCTGGTTATCGGTATGGCGGTGTTGATATTTTCACTGGTGATACCCAATCTGTTTTAATCTCTGCCGGCGTATTTCCATGCGGTAGAAGTCCCCGACAGGAAATTACGCCGGTAGTCTTATGAATCCATACTCTGATCTGATAATATTTTGCTAATTGCCGTGACAGACAGATTTTTTTATCTTTTGAGTGCGGCGAGATATGGAATCCAATTTATTTATGTAAATTTACAATCTAATATAAAATGCAAATCTAAACAGCGAGCACATGAGATTCAATGATTTAGGCATCGATTTTAAATACCTGTTAGTCAATGAAAAAGATAGAAAATTCGGATTAACGGTCAATACCGTCGGCTTTCAACCCATCGCTCCGGATACAGTCTATCCATCCACCGAACATCCTAAAAGCTATTATTTTACCCCAAATGCCGGACGTGTTTTATCGGAATATCAAATCGTATATATCAGTAAAGGTAAAGGGAGCTTTTCTTCCGATCCCACAAAAAGGACAAACATTACCAAAGGACAGGTTATCTTTCTTTTTCCCGGACAATGGCATACTTACTGTCCGCTCCAAGAGACCGGATGGAACGAATATTATATCGGTTTTGAAGGCAAGATCATCGACGATATAGTCGCAAACGGTTTTATATCTCCCGATAATCAGGTTCTTGATGTAGGGGTAAACGAAGATCTTGTAAACCTTTTTTCTACGGCCATTAAAGTTGCCAAAGAAGACAAAACGGCTGCGCAGCAGAATCTGGCAGGAATTGCTTTTAATATCCTGGGTACCATCCTGTCGCTGGCACAGAACAGGAACTTCGAATCCAAGGAATCCGCCCAGAAAATAGAACGGGCAAAGGTCATCATGATTGAAAATATTCATAAAAATATCGATATCAAAGGCATCGCCGTCCGCCTGGGAATTAGTTATTCGTTGTTCAGAAAAGCTTTTAAGGAGTATACCGGCTATGCTCCGGCTCAGTACTTCCAGGAGTTAAAATTGAGGAAAGCCAAAGAATTATTGGCGGAAACCAATTATTCAATCAAAGAGATCTCCTACGAATTGAATTTCAGTTCCTATGAATACTTTTTGTCGTTTTTCAAGAAAAGAGTCGGCTTCACTCCTATGGAATACAGAAATTCAGGACGCGTAAAATAGAACAACACCTAATCTCCGCTATTCATGTATATCAAAAAAACAGTGGCATTAACGATTCTCTATTTATTCTTGTTCACTGTTACCAGAGCACAAGACCAGGTTGTTCCATACGGATTAACGGTAAATCTGTTATCACAGACCGAACAGGTGTATGTGAACGGCTATCCAGCAACAACACCCATAGAAAAAGCGGTTTCACAAAGAGAGAATTTCCGGTTCGCCGAAATAAGTACCCGCAAACCATTCTTCGGATGGATAACGCCATCCCGGGAAAGCAATACCCTCCAACCAGCCTACCGGTTATTAGTCGCCTCGGAAAGGGGTTTCCTGCTGAAAGACTCCGCCGATCTGTGGGATTCCGGAGAAGTAAAAGAAAACCGCTCCTCCAATATCTTTTATAGCGGCAAACCGCTTGAACCGGGAAAAGTCTAT
>JAISZV010000268.1 GCA_031284475.1 Proteiniphilum sp.
AGCAGGACTTCCTTCGGAAGAAGACTGGCCGGAAGTAAAAACGAAAAAGGATCTATTTCAACAACTAAATGAAATTAAAAACAATCAAATTGAACTTTCACACAACAAAAATCATATAATAGGGCTTGCGACGCCTATTTTTAAAAATAAAAAAGTTGAAGCGAGTTTAGGGATTTATCTCCCGGATATACGATTTGGGAGAAATGAAAGGAATAAAATTATCAATGCGCTTAAAATAGCCACAAAACAAATTAATAGAAATCTAATTCGTAATAATCCATAAAATCTTCAATCTATCCAGCGTCCGGTCAGTTGTCCGTACTCATCGATACGGCGATCCCGGAAGAAAGGCCACCAGCGGCGTACATTCTCGGTACGCGCTTTGTCGATCTCAACAATATGGGCAACTTCCTCGCTGTCAGCGGCGCGATATAAAAATTCTCCCTGCGGGCCACAGGCGAAACTATTCCCCCAGAAATGAATCCCATTGGCGAGGCCCGACGGGTCAGGCTCAAAACCGGTACGATTGACGGCAATAACGGGTAAACCATTGGCCACGGCATGACCTCTTTGTACGGTTACCCAGGCTTCGAGTTGCCGCTGTTTTTCTTCTTCGGGATCGGTAGATTCCCAACCGATGGCGGTAGGATAGATCATCAGTTCCGCCCCCGCGAGCGCCATCAGGCGTGCCGCTTCGGGATACCACTGATCCCAGCAGACCAGTACGCCCAACTTGCCGACCGATGTTTCAATGGGGGAAAATCCCAAATCACCGGGGGTAAAATAAAATTTCTCGTAATAGGCCGGATCATCCGGGATATGCATTTTCCGGTATTTACCGGCAATGGTTCCGTCTTTCTCAATCACTACCGCCGTATTATGATAAAGGCCGGCAGCGCGTTTCTCGAACAGGGAAAGCACTATAACCACCCCCGATTCTTTTGCCAGCAAGCCGAATGAACCGGTGGACGGGCCGGGAATAGTTTCCGCCTGGTCAAAAACAACGGTATCCTCTGTTTGACAGAAATAGAGACCGTTATGCAACTCTTGCAGCACGATTAACTCAGCCCCATCCTGAGCCAACTGTCTGATTTTTTGCTGTAAGCGCTTTACGTTTTCTGCCCTGTCGGACGTGTTGGCTTGCTGAATGATTCCTACTTTCATACAAAGATTGATTAGCAGATTTATCTATTTACTGATTAGCAGATTAAATTCATTAAACGCCGAATTATTACTACTCGTCCCAACTTGCCGGGAGCATCACATCAACTTTATCACCTTACCTCTTTTCCACCGCCTATCAGAGAAACCCGATGGGGAACTGCATGGCCGCACAGTGAAGCGAGCCGTGTTGACGGATAAGCGGCCTGCAATCCACACCGGCTATCTCTCGATCCGGAAAGGCTTTTTGCAATTGTTCTTTTGCAATCTGGTCCTTTTCCGTACCATAGAACGGAATCAACACGGGACCGTTGATAATCAAGAAATTGGCATACGTAGTAGGGAGCCGTTCTCCATCGTGATATACCGCATCAGCCATAGGCAGAGCGACCAAACGATAAGGCTTACCATCGTATGCAACAAACGATTTCAATTCCTTTTCCATTATTTTCAGTTCCTCATAATGCTCATCATGGGGATCGCCGCATTTCACATAGGCAATGGTATGCTCGTCGCAGAAGCGGGCAAGCGTATCAATATGGCCGTCTGTATCATCGCCCGCCAGGTATCCGTGATGGAGCCATAAAACACGCTCGGCCCCCAGGTTCCGTTTCAGATAACTCCCGATCTCATCTTTCGTCATCGGTTGATTGCGGTTGGAAGCTAAGAGACATTGCGCTGTAGTAAGCGCCGTCCCTTTCCCGTCCGATTCTATCGAACCACCTTCCAATATGAAATTCAAATTGTTCCGGTAAACAACTTCAGGCTGAAAAACGGCCTTTTTGAAAAGTCTTCCGGTGATCAGGTTATCACGGCCGGCAGCAAATTTCAATCCCCATCCGTTGAAACCGAAATCCGAAATAGTGGGTTTACTATCGACAAAGAGCGAAATCGCCCCGTGATCCCTCGCCCAAGTATCGTTACTCTCTATCTCCGCACAGAGGAGGTTTTTCCGCTCATCCCGCGAAAAAAACCTCTCAACTTCACCGGCGTTCCGGCACACTACCAGCAACTTTTCCCTCTTGAGTATCTCTTTCGAGAGAGCCGCATAACAGGCGGTTACCTCCTCCAGATTCTCCGCCCAGTCGGTATCCCGGTACGGCCAGGCGATCTGGACAGCGCTCTGCGGATACCACTCGGCAGGAAAAATGACGCCCGACATGGTCTATCCCTCCATATTTCCCCGTACAATGCCGCGGCTCGACGAACGGATGAACTCCAATATACAGTTACGATCCTCCGTTTCAGGCAGTTCCTTTTCGATCCGCTCCATTGCTTGTGTAATATTATAACCGGACTGGTAGAGATAGCGGTATATTTCCTGGATAGAATTGATACGCTCGCTGGTAAAGCTCCTGCGCCGCAACCCCACTACGTTCAGTCCCATAAAGGTGATCGGTTCGCGCCCTACCATCACAAACGGCGGAATGTCTTTGGGTATTTTAGAACCGCCCTGTATCATTACATGGACGCCAATCCTGGAGAATTGGTGCACTAAGCCTCCCCCACTGATAATCGCGTAATCATCGATTTCCACTTCACCTGCCAGTTGGGTGGAATTACCCAGAATCACATGATCTTTGAGAACGCAATCATGCGCTACATGGCTATACGCCATGATCAGGCAATTGTTTCCCACTTTCGTAAATCCCTTCGAAGCAGTGCCCCTGTTTACAGTAGCGCATTCGCGTATAATAGTATTGTCCCCAATGATCGTTTCCGTATCTTCTCCCCGGAACTTAAGGTCTTGCGGAATACCGGCTACTGTGGCGTGAGGGAAAATAGTGCAGTTTTTCCCGATACGCGCTCCGTACAGTACCGTCGCTTGTGTCATAACCCGGGTACCATCGCCTATTTCCGTATTGCTGTCGATATAAGCAAAAGGTTCTACAACTACATTATCCCCAAGTTTAGCCTCAGGATGCACATAAGCTAAAGATGAAATACTATTCATATATCCGATAAATTTATCTTATTTATTTTTAATGATTTGTGCCGTAAAATCGGCTTCTGAGACAACTTTGTCCCCAAGGAATGCCAGTCCCCGCATGGTAGCAATCCCCCTACGTAATTCGCTGCTGAGTTCTACCCTGAAAATAACGGTGTCCCCCGGCACCACTTTATGGCGAAACTTCACATTATCAATTTTGAGAAAATAGGTAGAATACCGCTCCGGTTCATCTAACCCGGCAAGGACAAACAATCCTCCTGTCTGAGCCATCGCTTCTATCTGCAATACGCCCGGCATCACAGGTTCCTGGGGGAAATGCCCTACAAAAAAAGGTTCGTTGGATGTAACATTCTTCACACCTACAATGAACTTGTCCGTCATCTGTATAATTTTGTCCACCATCAGGAAAGGGTAACGGTGAGGCAGTAATTCACGGATGCGGTTATTATCCATAACCGGCTCTTTGGTAGAATCATACACAGGAGGCTGCACTTCATTGAGTTTAATATCTTTCCTGATCAACCGCGCCAATTGATTGTTGATCTTATGCCCCGGGCGCGTAGCAATGAGCCGTCCCTTGATTGGTTTCCCGATAAGCGCCATATCGCCGATAATGTCGAGTAGTTTGTGGCGCGCCGGCTCATTGGGAAACATCAGTTTCCGATTATTCAGATAGCCCAACTCTTCGGCATCATGATGCGGTACATTCAACTCATCGGCTATATCGTCCAACTCTTTCTGCGATAATTTCTTCTCATAGATCACGATCGCATTATCCAGATTTCCTCCTTTGATAAGGCCTGCCTTACGTAGCTGCTGGATATCCCGTACAAAAACGAAAGTGCGCGAGGGAGCGATCTCCGTCTCATAATCGGTGACGGAATCCATCGAAGCCGATTGATTGGGTATATAGTGCGATTCAAATTCTATAAAAGAGTTGATGCATAACGAATCGTCGGGCAAGAGCGTCAGTTTTGAACCGGCCTCAGGATCGGATACTTCGATCTTTTTGCGCACAACATAGAAGTCTTTGTCTTTTTCCTGTTCCCGGACGCCCGCTTTCCGGATCTCTTTTACATATTCGATTGCGCTTCCGTCGAGGATGGGAAATTCGGATGCATTGACCTCTATCAGGCAATTATCTATTTCCAGGGCAAACAGCGCGGAAAGCCCGTGTTCAATGGTGCTAACGGTTGCATTACCTTTGCCGATCACTGTCCCGCGCTGCGTATTCACTACATTTTCGGCCAACGCCTCAATCACCGGTTGGTTTTCCAGGTCAATTCTTTTTATCTTATATCCGTGGTCTACAGGTGCGGGATTGAAAGTAACAACAATATCCAATCCGGTGTGAAGACCTACGCCGCTTAATGTGAAGCTATTTTGTAGTGTTTTCTGTTTCACCTTATATTTAATTTATTTCTCATTTCTCCTATTTGTGTGCAAAGATAACATCAACTAAACAATTTTGCCTCATTACTTGCCAATAAAATGTATATTTCTCGTTGCAAATGACCGTTGCACAGATCTTTTCAAATTTGTGAAATGTGTGGTATATTTTTAATGGAACAGCGCTTTAATCGTCGGCGACGGCAAGCCTTTTCTTCAGTTCTGATAGCTCTTTTTCCAATGCATTCAGTTGCCGGTACATATCAGGTAGCTTGGGTATGATGATGCTCGCTTTGAAAAAGCTTTTCACAGGCATAGCCGGAGAGCCTATGATCTCCGATCCCTCTTTGGTATTACTGATGATCCCGGACTGAGCTCCGATCTGGCTGTTCTTCCCAATGGCGATATGCCCTCCAATACCTACCTGTCCGCCAAACACACAGTTTTCCCCGATCTTGGTAGAACCGGCGATCCCTACCTGGGCGGCCATAGCGGTATGTTCGCCAATTTCGCAATTGTGTG
>JAISZV010000028.1 GCA_031284475.1 Proteiniphilum sp.
TATGTGGACTTAGGCGAGGACGGAGAATTGGGATGGGCATGCTATGTTCTGGATTGTCCTGCAGGACTATGTTTTATCCCGGAAACGGCTGTTTGCGATATCGAGGATAAATGTAAGATTTGTAATCCTCCTGATTACAATACTATTTAATAATTTTTAAACACTCTGCAACGTCTTAGAGAAACATTTCCGTGACACGGATAGCATTATGCTATGCAGGGGCAGAGAATTTTTTCTGCCCCTTTTTTATGTTTTTTGATGAAAGAAGGGTTTTTGCAGATTATTTTTCGTCCGTTTTTTCCGCAAGATTGTTGTTCTGCAACTGCATCTCTTCCAGCAGCGTTACAGCCGTTTCCACGGTATCTATGTCGCCAATCGCTACCGACCGTTTTGTTCCTTTTTCCTGCAAGCGGCACCGGCGCGGGTATTTCTGCACAAAATATAACAATTGATCGAATACCGGCGAGTTATAGTAAGGAGATTCCGGGTTGGAGATCAGGAAGAGGATCATTTGTCCGTTTTTGAGCGCCACCTTCTCTATTCCCAGCGATTTGGCGATACGGCGAAGCCGCACAATACGGATAAGCTCCCTGCCCTGCGGAGGAATTTTCCCGAAACGATCTTCCAGGCGTTTCATGAAATCTATGATCTCCGATTCGGACTCCATACTGTCCATTTCACGGTAAATGCCTACCCGTTCCGCATCGTTCGGGATATAATCCACGGGGAACATCAGTTCCAGGTCGCTCTCTACCAGTACATCATCCACGAAATTCCGCGCCTGCGCCCTATCGGCCTGTTGTGCGGCGTATAGTTCCGCGAACTCATCTTTCCGTAATTCCTGTACCGCTTCGACCAGTATTTTCTGGTACGCTTCATACCCCAGGTCGGCGATAAAACCGCTTTGTTCCGCTCCCAACAGGTTCCCGGCCCCGCGAATATCCAAGTCCTGCATAGCGATATGAAGTCCGCTGCCCAACTCGGCGAAATTCTCAATGGCCTGAAGCCGCCTCCGCGAATCGCTGTTTAACAGATAAAACGGCGGCGCCAACAGGTAACAGAAAGCCTTACGGTTGCTTCGCCCCACCCGGCCCCGCAGTTGGTGGAGATCGCTCAGTCCGAAGTTATGCGCATCCACCACGATAATGGTATTCACGTTGGGCATATCGATACCCGACTCAATGATGGTAGTGGCGATCAGCACATCTTGTTCGTGGTTGATAAAATCGGCGATCACATTTTCCAGTTTCTTCGGATCCATCTGCCCATGTCCCACCGCCACGCGTACGCCGGGTATTTCCCTCTCTATAAGGGCTTCCAGCTCATAAATATTTTTGATACGGTTATTTACGATAAATAACTGCCCGTTCCGGTTCAGTTCAAAATTGATTGCATCGCGGATAAGCTCTATATTAAACGTATGTACCTCTGTTTGTATGGGATAACGGTTGGGAGGAGGCGTACCGATGGTGGAGAGGTCGCGCGACCCCATCAGTGAGAATTGGAGTGTACGGGGGATCGGCGTGGCCGTCATGGTGAGCGTATCTACGTTCACTTTCAACTGTTTGAGTTTTTCTTTAACCGACACCCCGAATTTCTGTTCCTCATCAATGATCAGCAACCCCAGGTCTTTAAACTCCACATCTTTTCCTACCAAACGGTGGGTGCCGATAAGAATATCAATCTTTCCCTCTTTCAAGCGCAGGAGTATCTCTTTTTGCTCTTTCGCCGTACGCGCCCTGCTCAGGTAATCAACCGTTACCGGGAATCCGGTCAGCCTCTCGCTGAACGTATGGTAATGCTGCGTTGCCAGCACGGTAGTAGGCACCAGCACTGCGGTCTGTTTCCCGTCGGTTGCCGCTTTAAAGGCGGCGCGGATAGCGATCTCGGTCTTGCCGAAACCCACATCGCCGCATATCAGCCTATCCATCGGCTGCTCGCTCTGCATATCGGTTTTCACGTCGCGGGTCGCTTTCACTTGGTCGGGCGTATCTTCATACATGAACGAGGCTTCCAACTCCGTTTGAAAGTAGGTATCTTTTGAAAATGCAAATCCTTTTTCCTGCCGCCGCTGCGCATAAAGTTTTATCAGGTCGCGGGCAATATCCTTGATCTTCTCTTTGTTCCGCTCTTTTACCCGCTCCCATGCGCCGGAACCTAATTTATTCAGTTGCGGTTCTTCCCCTTCCCGGCCTTTATACTTCGATATTTTGTGCATGGAATGGATGGAAACAAACACCGCGTCGTTGTTCAGATAGGTTAGTTTGATGACCTCCTGCACCTTATCGCCGATGCGCAGGCGCGCCAGTCCGGCAAACCGGCCGATGCCGTGATCCATGTGCACCACATAATCGCCCGGTTGAAGCCGGTTGATTTCCTTGAGCGTCAGGGCTATCTTACCTGAGCGCGCCTTATCGGATTTCAGGCTGTATTTGTGAAAACGGTCGAAGACCTGGTGATCGGTGAAGCAACATATTTTCAGCGTTTCATCCGAGAATCCCTCATGCAACGTTTTGTTTACCGGAATAAAGGGGATGGGATCGTTACGATCCTCGAAAATATGGGAAAGCCGTTTCTGTTGCTTTTCACTGTCGCTCAATATATAAATTGTATAGCCTTCCTCCATGAACCGGCGTAAAGATTCGCCCAGGAGATCGAAGTTCTTGTGGTAAAGGGGCTGCATTGCTGTGTTGAATCCGATGGAAGCGCCGGGTGTATCCATCATTTTCGTATCAAAACGGATCTGCCGGAACGAGGCGATACTCTCTAAGAAATCCTCTTTGGAGAGCAGGTCTGCCTTCACAAATTCCACATCCTTGGGGTCGATATGAAGTTCATCCTTGTTAATCGATTCCACCTTGCCGGCAATCCAGCGCATATCTTCCGTTCCGATCACCGAGCCGCCGGGAAGAAGGCTGAAAAGCGACGCTTGTTTAGATGCGGTACGCCCAAATTCGGGAACAATACGTATCTCATTGAACCTTTCTTTGGATAATTGCGATTCGAGGTCGAAGTTACGGATGGTTTCCACCTCATCTCCGAAAAAATCGATACGGTAAGGGTATTCGCTCGAAAACGAGAAGACGTCGAGAATACTCCCCCGCACGGCATACTGTCCCGGTTCATATACATAATCCGCAATCAGGAAGCCCTGGCTGTCGAGCACCTCGCTTACAAAAGCGCTGTCGATGCGGTCTCCCACCGACACTTTCAGCGTGTTTTCCGCCAACTCTGCACAGGAAACCGTTTTTTCGGCCAACGCATCCGGGTAACTAACGATGATCAACGCCCTGCTCCCGTCTTGCAGGCGGCTTAAAACGCCGGCGCGCAGCACTTCATTGGCCCTGTCCAACTGCCCGTACTTGGCGGCCTTTTTGTAGGCCGACGGGAAAAAGAGCACATCGGCCGATCCCATCAGTTGAGTCAGATCGTGATAGAAATAGCCGGCAGTCTCCGCGTCATTCAAAATATAGAGGAAGACCTGTGGTTGCTTGCGGAATAATCCTGCCGCAAACAAAGCGCGCGACGACCCCTGCAAACCCGTTACCGATAAGACCTGTATCTCTTTCAGTAATGAGCCTGCCGCCGCCAGGTTAGGATGTTTCTCTATCCGCTGCTGTAATTGGGTAATGTCTATTGTTTCAACCATTCCAGAGAAAGTGTAAAGGTAAGCCATTTTTTTTATTATCTTTGTCCCCAAGAGACAAGAAAAGAATTATTTATGCATATAGACGCCAGGCGCACGCCCGATTATCTCTTTGAAGCCAGTTGGGAAGTGTGCAACAAAGTAGGCGGTATTTACACCGTCTTATCCACGCGAGCCAATATTCTTCAGAAGATTTATAAAGACCGTATATTTTTCATCGGCCCCGACGTGTGGGGAGAGCACGAAAGCCCCTGGTTCAGGGAAGACAACAGCCTCTTCCCGTCGTGGCGCGGCTTTGCATTGCACAACCTCCACCTCTCCATTCGCACCGGACGGTGGAATGTGCCCGGAGAACCCATCGTTTTTCTGGTGAAGTTCGATTCCTTTTTTGAAAAACGGGACGATATCTACGCGCAAATGTGGATGGACTACGGCGTAGATTCCTTATCCGCATACGGCGACTATCACGAAGCGACCATGTTCGCCTATGCCGCAGGGCTGACTATCGAGAGCTTTTACCGTTTCCATCATCTGGAAGCAGAGAATGTGATCGCCCATTTCAACGAATGGATGACCGGCGCAGCGGCGCTTTATATCAGGAAGCATGTACCCAAGATCGCCACTCTTTTCACCACCCATGCCACCTCCATAGGCCGTTCAATTGCCGGCAACAACCTTCCCTTGTATGATTGTCTGCAAGAGTATAACGGCGACCAAATGGCGTGCCTGCTGAACATGACGGCCAAACATTCCATCGAGAAGAAAGCCGCGCAACATGCCGACTGTTTCACTACCGTGAGCGACGTCACCGCCGCGGAGTGCGCGCAACTCCTCCAGCGGCAACCCGATGTGGTTACACCCAACGGATTTGAAAAAGAGTTTATACCCAAAGGGGCGGATTATAGCCGGGCGCGGAAAAAGGCGCGGAAAGCGTTGCTCGATGTGGCCGAAAAAACAGTGGGGCACGCTATTCGCCCCAACGCATTACTGATAGCGACCAGCGGCAGGTATGAATATAAAAACAAAGGAATCGATGTGTTTATCGACGCCTTGAACCTGCTCCGGGAAATGCCGCAACTCACAAAAGAGGTCATTGCTTTCATCATGGTGCCCGGATGGATAAAAGGGCCGCGGAAAGACCTTCAGGCACGTCTCTGCGGAGATGAACCTGCGCAAACCGGAGACGCTTCTTCGCAATGCCCGTTTATCACCCACGAACCGGTAGACCCTCAGCACGATAAAATAATTAACCGGATCAGCCGTTTGGGATTTTGCAACACCGCCGAAGAGAAGGTAAAGATTATTTTTGTGCCTTCCTATCTGAATGGAGACGACGGCATATTCAACCTTCCCTATTACGATCTGCTGGCCGGGCTCGATATGTCGGTCTTCCCCTCTTATTACGAACCGTGGGGTTACACCCCGCACGAGAGCTTGGCTTTCTCCGTCCCCACCATTACCACTACGCTGGCAGGTTTCGGCGTTTGGGCTAAAAAGGAAAGCGACAAGAAAGAGGGAATAAGCGACGGCATCGAGGTGATTCACCGTAACGATGAGAACGCTGCGGAGGTGGCGGAAGAAATTGCCGCCCTTATCTGCGGCCTGTCGCTGAAAAGCGACGAACAGGTGAAAATATTGAAACAAAGCGCGGCTGCGCTGGCTGACATGGCGGACTGGACGCATTTCATCCGCCATTATCAGGAAGCCTATAGCAAAGCATTGCATAACTCATTTGTCAGATTATCGCATCCCTATAAACTTAAAGCAGACTAAAAACGTTATATTTGCCGTATCGAAATTAAAATCACAAAAATGATTATTCAGTCAAGTCACTCAAACACACCCATCTGGAAAGATATTCATGTACATGCAGAATTGCCTGACAGGTTACGCCCTTTGGAGGAGATCGCCCACAACTTGTGGTGGGTATGGAATGAAGAAGCAAAAAACATCTTCGAGAACTTAGACCCGCAGGGGGTGGAAAACAGCGGGAAAAACCCGGTCGTCATGTTACAAAACCTGCGTTCGGAGATCACCGAGAATGTATTGAAAAACGATGAGTTCATGGAACGTATTCAACGCATCTATGAGCAATTCAAGCGCTATATGAACACTCCGCATAACCGTGAACGCCCAAGTGTGGCCTATTTCAGTATGGAATACGGGTTATCGTATGTGTTGAAGATATATTCCGGCGGCTTGGGAATCCTGGCCGGGGACTATCTGAAGGAGGCGAGCGACAGCAATGTGGATATGACTGCGGTAGGGCTTCTTTACCGTTACGGTTACTTCACGCAGACCCTCTCCATAGAGGGGCAGCAGATCGCCAACTACGAGGCGCAGAATTTCGGGAGCCTCCCTATCACGCAGGTAATGAATGAAGATGGATCTCCCATGATCCTCGAAGTGCCTTTTCACAACCGCACCATCTATTCAAATGTATGGAAGGTGGCCGTGGGGCGCATCAACCTCTACCTGATGGATACCGACCTGGAAGAAAACAGCGGGTACGACCGCCCCATCACTCACCAGTTGTACGGAGGGGACTGGGAAAACCGTATGAAACAGGAATACCTGCTGGGCGTAGGCGGTATATTACTGCTGAAGAAACTCGGAATCAGGAAAGATGTGTATCACATGAACGAGGGACACGCCGCTTTCATCAATGTTCAGCGTTTGCACGATTACATACTTGAAGAAGGGCTTTCGTTCCTGGAAGCGCTGGAGGTTGTACGCGCCTCATCGCTCTATACGGTACATACGCCGGTACCGGCAGGGCACGACTACTTCGACGAGCCGCTGATCGCCAAGTACATGACGCCTATGATACAAAGTATCGGTATTCCCTGGCAGCAATTCATGGATATGGGCCGCGCCAATCCCGGAACGCAGGAGAAATTCTCCATGAGCGTATTCGCGCTGAATACCGCACAGGAAGCCAACGGGGTGAGTAAACTACATGGATATGTTTCTCAAAAAATGTTCCAGCCCGTATGGAAAGGTTATTTTCCGGAAGAGCTGCACGTGGGTTATGTGACCAACGGCGTTCACCTGCCCAGTTGGGCAACTTCTTCGGTAAAGGCGCTCTACGAAAAATATTTCGGCGAGTCGTTCTACAACGACCAGTCGAATCCCGAAATATGGAAAAATATCTATAACGTGAGCGACAACGAATTGTGGAAACTCCGCGTACACCTGAAAAAGAAACTTGTAGATTATATCCGGGCTGAGTTTAAGGAAGGATGGCTCAAGAATCAGGCCGACCCTTCAAGGATCATGAACATGCTGGAGGAGGTAAATCCCAATGCGTTGCTCATAGGCTTCTCGCGGCGTTTCGCCACCTACAAACGGGCGCATCTGCTGTTTACCGACCTCGACCGCCTGGCAAAAATCGTGAACAACCCTAAATACCCCGTGCAATTCATCTTCGCCGGGAAAGCGCACCCTGCCGACGGAGGCGGACAGGGACTAATCAAACAGATCGTGGAAATATCGCGGCGGCCGGAATTTCTCGGCAAAATCATCTTCTTGGAGAATTACGATATGCGGCTGGCAAAACGATTGGTCTCCGGCGTGGATATATGGCTGAATACCCCTACCCGCGCTCAGGAAGCATCGGGTACTTCCGGCGAAAAGGCGGAGATGAACGGAGTCTTGAACCTCTCGGTGCTCGACGGATGGTGGTATGAAGGGTACAAAGAGGGCGCCGGCTGGGCGTTGACCGACAAGTGGACTTACGACAACCCTTCTTACCAGGATGAACTGGACGCCTCTACAATCTACTCGCTGCTCGAAAATGAGATCGTCCCCCTCTACTATGCGCATAACAGCAACGGTTATTCGCACGAGTGGGTGCAATACATCAAGAAATCGATAGCCGAAATAGCGCCCCGTTTCACTACCAAACGGATGATGGACGATTATTTCGACCGCTTCTACAACAAACTGGCGCACCGTTCGCACCTGCTTCACGCAGACAACTATGCAAAAGCCAAAGAGATCGTGAAATGGAAAGAGGATACCGCCTCGAAGTGGGATAAGCTCGAAGTGGTTAAACTGGAGTTCAATCCCAATCAGAAAGCGGATCTCAACAAC
>JAISZV010000274.1 GCA_031284475.1 Proteiniphilum sp.
AAAAAAAATGTTGTACCTCTGCAACGTTTTGCGTTCAACAAGCGTCATTATGATAAACAGGGAAATTTTATGTCGGAGCAACGGTTAATATTTGCTTGTAAGCAGGGAAAATTATGGGCCGGAAAGGAAGTGTACGAACAGTACGCTCCGGCCATGATGGCTCTGTGCAGGCGTTATATTCCCGATGCGGAAGATGCAAAAGACGTGTTGCAGGAAGGGTTTCTGAAAATCTTTACCGAGATAGGGCA
Source organism: Proteiniphilum sp. (assembly GCA_031284475.1). Lineage (GTDB taxonomy): Bacteria > Bacteroidota > Bacteroidia > Bacteroidales > Dysgonomonadaceae > Proteiniphilum. Next base: position 249 of record JAISZV010000274.1, read on the forward strand.
ATATTCGGGAAAAGGGTCTTTCGGAGGATGGATAAGGCGGATTTTTGTAAACACTTCACTCGACTACTTGCGGAAGAAAAACCGGTTGAAGCAAAAAGAGCTGCTTATTGATTTGGAGACAGGATATTGTGAGGATGCGCCCGATCCCGATACGGCAGATATTACGGCAGACGATTTAATGCATTGCATCGGCGAACTTCCGGACGCCCATCGAACGGTTTTCAATCTGTTTGCCGTTGAAGGGTTCAGTCATCGGGAAATTGCCGCGCTGCTGAATATACCCGAAAGTACTTCGCGGTCGCTGTTTTTCAGGGCGAGGCAATCATTACAAAAGAAAGTAGCACAGTTAACGGAGCGCAGATAACAGGTAGCAGAAATGGGGGCAGATGATAAATACATAGACAAGCCTGATGACTTTTCGCGGAAAGTAGGGGAGAAGTTGCGGGAGCACCGGACGCCCGTGGATTCCGACGTGTGGGACTCGTTGAAAGAGAACTTCTCTCCGCGTGAAAGGTCTGTTTCCGTATATTGGGCTTGGGCGGCCGGCGGCGTAGCAGCCGTGGTAGCGGTGTTGCTGTTTTTGCTGAATCCCTCCGCCGACGAGCCGTTGCTTACGGAACATTCGCAATCCCGAAAACAAGTAGAGCGGGAGACGGAACAGATGAATCCTTCAAAATCAATGCAACCCTCAGAATCCGCAGGAATCGCAAGGCCGGAGGAAACAACGGAGGCGGCAACAGTTATCAATCAGGAGGAAACATCATATCCCGCAACCCCGGAAGAAACTCCGTTGGCGACGGAAAAAAAGCCGAATCAGGCGGAAACTCCTTCGCTACCGGAGAAAAAGCCGAATCCGGAAGAACCTGTGAAACCCGGAACAAGAGGAGTTCCGGCGGAAAAGTTCCCGGAAGAGAATAACCCCGCCGTTCCCGTTCGGAAGCAACAGGGATTCCGGTCGCTAATTGCGGCGTTGGGCAGTGGCGGAGCGCCCTTAGATTTTTCATTCGGGAGTTATGAAATGAGCGCCCCGGCTTATGCCGATTCTTTTCCGGGCGGAGAGTTTAACGATGACGGCGGCGTAGGGTCGGACGACAAATACCTCCTGTTAACTCCCGGCGATTATACCTATATTGAGCACCATCTTCCCGTTTCATTCAGCCTGACGGCCGATTTCCCGATTGGTAAGAATATAAGTATGGAAACAGGATTATCCTACACCTACCTGTTTTCGCGCCTCGGGCGAAACGATAATTTCATCTACCGGGGCACGTTGCGGCAGCATTATGTAGGCATACCGGTAAACCTGAGATACACAATACGGCAAAGCGAGGCCTGGAACATATACCTGTTGGGAGGCGGGAGCATAGAGAAAGGGCTTCGTTCCGTTTACAAACAGGAGATAGAGCATAATGGCGGTATTGTGCATCATACCAACCTGTATAGCGGCATCAACGGGTTTCAGTTCGTGGCGCAAGGCGGCGTTGGTTTCAGCTACCGGCTGCGCGATAACCTGAACCTGTTTGGCGAGCCGAGGCTCATCTATTATTTCAAGAATAATCAACCCCTGAGCGCCCGCACGGAAGAACCGCTGATATTCGGGCTGAATATGGGTATAAGAATAGAGTTCAATTCAAATAAATAAAAACTTTGAGAGTATGAAGAATTTCGCTTTTTTACTGTTGATTGCCGGCTTGTTTGTTTTGCCGGGGTGTAAGGATTATGTGGATGAGTACGTCACGTACACTATCAATGAGCCGGTCTTTATGTCGTCCGCCGAGTTCAGAAGCGCGGCGAGCGCGGAACAGCCCAGGCCGATTGAGGAACAGGGGAAAATTGTTTTTTACAACAATTACCTCTATATCTCCCAGCCGGGAAAAGGGATTCATGTGATCGACAACCGCGATCCGTCCAATCCGCAGAACATTGCCTTTATCGAATTGTTGGGAAATGCGGATATGCATGTGCGCAATAATGTGCTGTATGCCGATTCGTATATAGACCTGGTGTGGTTCAACGTCAACGATCCCGCCAAACCGGCGTTCAAGGGGCGAAAGGAAGAAGTGTTCCCGCAGTCGTTGCCCCCTACGGAGAATTACTACGGCATTGATTACGAAAAATCGATGGACAGGAGAAACGGAATCGTTATCGGATGGAAACCCGTTGAGAGAAAAGAACTCGTCCGCACTTACAAATCCTCCTGGTGGAGTTGGGGCGGTAACGAGATATACGCCGACGCCGCTTCACCCGAAAGCAGCGGAGGCAGTGTGGGCGCAACCGGCTCCATGTCCCGGTTTGCCATTTATAATGACAATCTTTATACCGTGATAAACAATCAACTCGGTATTTTCGACCTCTCGGATGAAACGCCTGAGAAGATCGGCGAGGATATGAATGTGGGGTTTAACGTAGAAACCATCTTCAGCTACGAAAACAACCTGTTTATGGGAACGCCCACCGGGATGATCATTTATTCGGTGGAAGACCCGCTAAAGCCCCTGTATCAATCCATGATCACGCATCTGTTCGCTTGCGACCCCGTGGTGGTGGAAAACGATATAGCCTATATAACGGTGCGTTCGGGTACGCTTTGCGGACAAAACGCTAACGAACTCATTATTGTGGATGTGAGCGACGTAAAGAAACCCAAACACATTGTAACCTACAATATGCAAAACCCGAAAGGGCTGGGAATAGACAACGGAACGCTTTTTGTTTGCGACGACGGCCTGCGGGTATTCAACGCCGGGAATCCGGAAACCATTATGCATGAGGATAACAAACTCGCGCATTTTAAAAACATAGACGGCTTTGATGTGATCCCTTTCAATAATACGCTGATGATGATAGCGGAAGACGGGATATACCAGTACGATTATACCGATGTTAAAAATATAAGGCAATTGAGCCGTTTACCGGTCGGTAAATAAAACTTCCCTGTTTGCTCAATTTCCCGGAGGGTGTATCAACTATGTGATTTCACCCTCTTTCTATTCGTACTCCTGTTGGAGAACAATTCCGGATATTCAATCCCCGAAGTTGAATGCAGCCTCCTTTTTTATACCGTATTCAGCCG
>JAISZV010000111.1 GCA_031284475.1 Proteiniphilum sp.
CGTATTCTTCGGATATGATTTGCCAACTTCTGTTCGGATTTTCCATAAAAGCGACGAAATCTATGTAATACATCAGCGTTTGCCGTACCATTGTTACGATTTGCGAGAACAAACAGTGGCGTTTTATCTTCCCTTCGATGACCGTGCAGAGTAAATTGGCAATAAGTACTACCCAAGTTTGTATTTGAATGGCATTTACAGTCTCACCGTAGAAAAAATGCAGCGGGAAGTCCTGTTTGAGTTGCTTGTAGAGCGTTTCAATAGCCCATCGACGGCGGTAAAATTCTCTGCCCGTGAACGTCTGTAATATTCACTTTGTAGCGGTGGTTGCGCAGCACGGGAAGGTAGTCCTGCTTGGTAACCTCGCCGGTGGTCTCGTTGAAGGTGTTCTTCACCAAGTCAATACGGTAATAGGTAATATTGGCGTCAGGACTACCGTAGCGCCCGCCGATCACGATGCACGGGTTGTTGGGACGTTCGTCGTCGCCGCTGCCTCCCTTGGCATGTTCGGCAAGGTATATTTCGCTCATAAAACTCTTATATCCGTTGGCATTATATGTGCGCCGGGCATACGAAACGGGGGTTATTTCACCGCCGCTCACCTCCGGTTCGCCAAACACCCCCGCATTCGTTGGAACGGACGGCTTCTTCATCTTGACCGAAAAGGTTTTCCTATTGCCGTCGCCGTTGGTGATATTAACGCCTTTTTCGCGGTAAAGGAACAGGTCGTTGTCGTTGTTGTTGTCTTCATCGGCGGCGAACACGAGCACGTCAACCGAAACGACGTCGCACTCGTCGCTTGCGGTCATGGAGAGGTTATCTCCGTACGTCCGCACCGTGTAAGGCGTTGGTATGTGCATCGCCACCGTAAGGGTTTCCTCGCCGCCATTCCGGCCGGGCACGGGTTCTCCCTCAGTGCAGCCTGTAAGGAGTATGTTCAGGGAAGGCAGCTACCATTTACCAAATCGACGAGCAGCTCAATGGCATGGATTCCGTTCACCGAAATCAACAATATGGAATTAAACTATTATTTGATTTATTTAACGGAGTTATCGCCTCCTTTTTTAGTAGCTTTGAGGCCGGAAAATAAAAAAAGAACAATAACGAATGAGTGTAATAAAAAATCCGACCGAATTAGGTACGGAGAAAATAGGTAAATTGTTGGTTCAATACGCCATTCCTGCTATTATAGCCATGACTGCTTCGTCGCTGTACCATATTACCGATAGTATTTTTATCGGGCACGGAGTGGGAGCGCTGGCCATTTCGGGATTGGCCATTACTTTCCCGCTGATGAACCTGGCAGCCGCTTTCGGCTCATTAGTCGGCGCGGGGGCGGCAACGTTGCTTTCTATACGCATGGGGCAGAAAGATTACAAAACCGCCAATATTATCTTAGGGAACGAACTTACATTGAATATTATTTTCGGTATAGGGTTTTCGGCCGTAGCCTTTGTTTTCTTAGACCCGATCCTCTATTTTTTCGGGGGCAGTGATGCAACGATTCCTTATGCGCGCGATTTCATGCATGTTATTTTATTGGGTAACGTCGTCACCCATTTGTACCTGGGGCTGAACGGTATGCTGCGCTCGGCGGGAAGGCCGGAGAAGGCAATGTATGCCACCATATCCACCGTCTTAATCAATCTCGTGCTTAATCCGCTGTTTATCTTTGTATTTCAATGGGGTATAAAAGGAAGCGCCTGGGCTACCGTTATTTCGCAAACAATCATGTTGATCTGGCAATTGAAATTCTTCGGCAATAAAAATAATTTCATTTACCTTCAGAAGAAAACCTTTCAACTTCATAAAAAGATTGTGGCCGATTCGCTTTCGATCGGACTGTCGCCCTTTCTGATGAATGCCGTGTCATGCCTGATCGTCATTGTTATTAACCAGGGATTGCTACGCACGGGAGGCGATTTGGCCGTGGGCGCTTACGGCATCGTAAACCGTATCGCCTATTTGTTTATCATGATTGTAATGGGGTTGAACCAGGGAATGCAACCTATTGCCGGTTATAACTTCGGGGCTATGCTTTATAAGAGGGTGAACGAGGTCTTGAAAAAGGCGATTATCCTGGCTACCGGCGTAACTACTTTCGGCTTCCTGGTCGTGTTCTTTTTCCCGGAAGTAATTGCCGCTATGTTTACCGGCGACAGGGAGTTGATAGAGCTTTCGAGGAATGGGTTACATATTGTCTTTGTAACGTACCCGATCATTGGCTTCCAGATGGTTACGGCCAACTTTTTCCAGAGTATCGGTATGGTGAGCAAGGCTATATTTATGTCGCTCAGCCGGCAATTGTTGTTCCTGTTGCCATGCTTACTGATCTTTCCTTATCGTTGGGGAATCAACGGCATCTGGTACAGTATGCCTGCCGCCGACCTGATTTCGAGCATCGTGGCCGCTGTTATGTTGATTTATCAATTCAGGCAATTTAAAATAAAAGAGCGCGAAGAGTTGCGTCCGCCCAAACGGCGGGTTTAACGATGCGTATGCGGCATTTGTGAAGCACACGGCGTTTCTGTTGGATTTACTTAAAAAAATAAAGGAATGGAAGACAATTTTATTATTAACATAGGCCGCCAGTTAGGTAGCGGTGGCCGGCAAATAGGACAGCTTTTATCGAAGCGGCTGGATATTGCGTTTTACGACAAGGAGTTGATAGCGTTGGCCTCGAAACAAAGCGGTTTGACTAAAGAGGTATTTGAAAAAGCCGATGAAAAGAAACGTTTTACCTTAAGCGGAAGATTGCTGGGGCTTAAAACATCGGTGCTGGACGATGGTTTTTCCGATAATTGCCTGTGGGACGAAATGTTGTTTCAGATTCAAAGCGATGTGATACGGGATTTGGCCCGCGAAAAATCATGCATATTTGTAGGGCGTTGCGCCGATTATATTCTACGCGATCATCCGCGCACATTGAATGTGTTTATCAGCGCCGAACAAGCCGACCGGATAAAGCGGGTTACGGACTACTATGAAGTGACCGAAAAGAAAGCGCTTGAACTGATCGGGAAAACCGATAAAAAACGGGCCGGATATTACAATTATTACAGCAACAAACAATGGGGGGCCGCCGAGTCGTATCATTTGTGCGTCAATTCGTCGGTATCAGGTATTGAGGCAACAGCCGGTTTTATTGAGGATTTTCTGGAACGGAAACTCCGGTTGCCATAAAACCCTTGTGCCGCTACGTCTCCGGTTCGAGCGAATAACTCAACGCACCGGATGGGCATTGGGATATTTGCTCTATCAGTTCATTCTTTTCAGCCATTTCGGGGCGTACCCAAGGCCTTTCCTGGGGACGATATACTTTCGGAAGCATTTTCACGCAGATACCGGCATGCCGGCATAATTCAGGTTTCCATATAATCTTTAAATCGTCTTTTGTATATACTACCATCGTTTTTTTATTTAAACATTAAAACCTCTCAAAATGATCCGTCGCCATTCGGGATGCTTTTGAATATAACCCGCCACAAAAGGGCATAAAGGAACCAAGCGTAATCCTTTGTCTCCAATATCCTCCAAAACCTTTTGAACCAGTAGGGAACCTATGCCTTTTCCTTCAAGTTTCCGGGGAACTTCCGTATGGGTCAGGTAGATTTCTCCGGAATTATTTTTTATATATTCAATGCGGGGAGTCAGATTATCAATGTGAAATTCATATTGATGTTTGTCCTCATTGTCTATTAGTTCGTAATTTTCCATAGATGAGAATGATGTAATTTAGTTTATATGGTAATAACAAGAATTACAGAATAAAGTTGAGTCATACATTGTTTATTTTACTCGTTTGCCCATGACGTTTTACGGGGCCGGGTTATCGCCACGGCTGCAATCCGGAAAAGAATAAAAGGATTGCGGGAAAAACATGTACGCCTTTTGAAAAAAGCCGGGCGGCTTTTGGGGAAAAGCCGGGCAGCTTTTTAGGAAAACATGCCCAGCTTTTTAGGAAAACGTCCGTACGTTTTGAGTAAATCGTATATACGTTTTAAGTAAATTGTATATACATTTTGGGTAAATTGTATATACGTTTTCGCCCTACTTGCAATAGATTCCTAACCAAGCGGTTATATCTTTTCGTATTTCAGGTTGTTCAGCATTGTTTTAAGGTCTGTTCCCGGACGGAAAACTACTTTAAATTGCGCGCAAACCCAAAAGAAAAAACGCCTACAAAATATCTTGTAAGCGTTTTATATTCAACCGGTGGTCCCACTTGGGCTTGAACCAAGGACTCCCTGATTATGAGTCAGGTGCTCTGACCAACTGAGCTATGGGACCTCTCTTTCGGCCTCAGTTTCACCGAAAGTGGGTGCAATATTACTGCTTTTTCCGGAAATTTCCAAAAGAAATAATAATAATGTGCGGGCGCAGTCCCGGAAACGGACTCCGCAGATCATTTTTCTTCCGGATCAATCCAATCGCCGTGATCTTTGATCAGCCGGATTAAGTGTTCCACCGCCTCGGCCTGAGGGATATTTTTCTCGACTAATTGTTTTTTCCGATAGAGAGAAATTTTTCCGCGTTCAGCGCCAACATAGCCGTAATCGGCGTCGGCCATCTCGCCGGGCCCGTTCACGATACAACCCATTACCCCTATTTTCAGGTGCTTGAGATGGGAGAAATGTTGCTTCACCAAAGCTACCGTGGCCTGCAAGTCGAATAAAGTTCTTCCGCAACCGGGGCAGGAGATAAACTCCGTTTTGCTTGTCCGTATGCGCGCCGCCTGTAAAAGGCCGAAGGCATAAGCATCCATATCCATGATATCTATCTTGCCTTCGTTACTCAGCATGACTCCGTTACCGAACCCATCGAGGAGAACGGCGCCGAAATCCGCGCCGGCTTTTACCTGTATATCTTCCGCCTCATCTTCCGTATAACTCCGCCGAAGGATAACCGGCGCCCGGCATCCGGCGTTCAACAACGCATGGAAAAACGCCCTCTGCTCGCCTACCCCGTTCTGGTGAGCGGTAGTGAGTATCACTGCTATTTTGGGCGTCTCTTTCAGGAAAGCAATCACCTCATCCGAGAGTTCGGGATAAGATATCCGCAGGAATTTCACTTCAGCGTTGCAATCTGTTATTTTATCAAGGGAATCAACCGTAAAGAGCGGAAAATTATCTATTCCCTCTTCCCAATGGGCATAATCTGCGATGGATTTCATTCCTTTCGGGAAATTAGCGGGCACGTGGTTCCCTACATATATATAATCGGGGATAAAATGCGGATTGACCGACATATCAGCAACTTTACTCCTGTCGGAAATTACCACAGGCAGGCGTTCTCCGCCGATATTCCAAACAGCGTCCGTTTCACGCCGCTCTGTGGAATAGAGCGAAAAAGCGGGGTAAACTTCCCCCTGAATCGGAGTATGCCCTTTTCGCCGGGTTACATAATCCACTAATTTTCTTGCCACAGGTATTTCCGCTTCGGGCTCTTCGCTCAACGAAACGCGAATGGTATCGCCTAACCCGTCGCTCAATAAAGCGCCGATACCTACGGCCGATTTCATCCGCCCGTCTTCCCCGTCTCCGGCTTCGGTAACCCCGATATGGAGCGGGAAGCGTATATCTTCCCTGTCCATAGCGGCTACTAATAAGCGTACCGCTTTGGTCATCAGTAATGTATTGGAGGCTTTTATCGATATTACAATATCGGCGAACCTTTCTTCCATGGCGATACGCAAATACTCCATACAGGATTCTACTACCCCTTCCGGCGTATCGCCGTAGCGGCTCATAATACGATCCGACAACGATCCGTGATTCACCCCGATACGTATGGCCGTACCGTGCTCTTTGCATATCCGGAGAAAGGGTATCACCTTGGAACGTATTTTCTCCAATTCGTGTGCATACTCTTCATCGGTATAGGCTAACTCCGCGAAGGTCTTTTGCTTATCCACGAAATTGCCGGGGTTGATACGCACTTTTTCAGCGATGGCGGCGGCCGCTTCTGCCGCGCGGGGATTAAAATGTATATCGGCCGATAAAGGAGTGGCGTATCCTTTATCCCTTAACTGTTGCCGTATTTCACGTAAATTATTGGCTTCGCGCACACCCTGTGCCGTAAGGCGGATAAGGCCGGCGCCGGCGGCGATGATCCTCTCGCACTGGGCTACGCTGGCTTCAGTATCGAGCGTATTGGTATTGGTCATCGTTTGCACAACAACCGGATAGTTTCCGCCCATCGTGATGTTCCCTACATGTACATCGATGGTAGGGCGACGCTTATAATTGAAAAAACTCATACTTTATTATTTACCTCTTCAAAGGTAATACTTCTATCTAATATCCGGCGGGATCGATGATATAATATTAAAGGGCGGGAGAAATCTTACTCATTCTCTCATTCCCGGAAAATAAAGCTTTTCTCAAAAACTTATTTCCTTATATAACGTTTATTTATTGCACAGTTTTTGTAAATTTGCGCAGTTTTTCGGAATGAATCACGGCAAAACACGGTAAAAAGATTTTTTATCGGGAAGATCAAAATTGAAAAAAATTATGAGTTACAATTTATTAAAAGGAAAAAGAGGCATTATTTTCGGGGCGTTGAACGATCAGTCCATCGCCTGGAAGGTGGCCGAAAGAGCCGTTGAAGAGGGCGCTATCATCACGTTGTCGAACACGCCCGTAGCAGTCCGCATGGGAGATACGGCCAAGTTGGGAGAGAAACTCAATGCAGAGATTCTTCCGGCAGACGCTACCAATGTAGAAGACCTGGAGATGGTTTTTTCCAAATCGATGGAGATATTGGGGGGAAAAATCGATTTCGCGCTCCATTCCATCGGCATGTCGCCCAACGTCCGCAAAAAACGAACGTACGACGATCTCGACTATGATATGCTGGCAAAAACCCTTGATATCTCCGCTATCTCCTTTCACAAGATGTTGCAGATAGCCCGTAAACTGGACGCCGTTGAAAGGGGCGGCTCGATGCTTGCGCTGACCTATGTGGCCGCGCAACGCGTTTTTTACGGTTATAACGACATGGCCGACGCCAAAGCGTTGCTCGAATCCATCACCCGCAGTTTCGGGTACATATACGGGCGCGAGAAAGGGGTGCGTGTGAATACCATTTCGCAATCGCCTACAATGACTACCGCCGGGAGCGGGGTAAAGGGGATGAACGACCTGATGGACTTCTCAGAACGGATGGCTCCTCTCGGAAACGCCGACGCCGACGACTGCGCCGATTATTGTATTGTGATGTTCTCCGACCTCACACGCAAGATCACTATGCAAAATCTCTACAACGACGGCGGTTTCTCAAGCATGGGCATGAGCCTCCGCGCAATGAAACAATACAGCAACGGGCCGGATGAAAACCGCGACGAAGAGGGGAATGTGATCTACGGATGATATGCCGGTAATTATAAATAAAATAGCTTCGGCCGGTAAGGTTGAAGCTATTTCTTTATACAGTTTTAGAATATAGGATACGCCTCGGAAAAACTCAAACAAGTTTGGCTTTTCTCCCGGCTTTCACTATATTTGCACGCTATGTTGGTGAAATTATATAATGAGAATCCCAATCCGCGGGAAATAGAGAAAATAGTCTCCGTGCTCCGCGAGGGCGGTATCGTGATCTATCCCACCGATACCCTGTACGGTATGGGGTGCGATGCGCTGAACGTGCGGGCGGTGGAGAAGATCTGCGAACTGAAAGGGATCAATCCGCAAAAAAGCAATCTATCGATCATCTGCAACGATTTAAGCGATATAAGCGAGTATGCCAAAGTGAGCACGCCCGTCTTTAAACTGATGAAGCGCCACCTGCCCGGCCCGTTCACATTTATTTTGCCCACCACTTCGTCGTTACCCAAAATCTACAAGAACAGAAAGACCGTGGGAATCCGCGTGCCCGACAACAATATCATCCGGGAAATCGTGGCGCAGTTGGGGAATCCGGTGTTGAACACATCGGTAACAATTGAAGATGATGAAATAGAATATACTACCGATCCCGAATTAATCCACGAAAAATGGGAAGAGATCGCCGGTATCGTGATCGACGGCGGCTTCGGGGGAATTGAACCCTCTACGGTTGTGGACTGCACTTCCGACGAACCGGAGATCATCCGGCAGGGTAAAGGGGTATTAAATCTCTGAATTTTCATCAACGGTATTCAATTCTTTTTCTTACTTTTGCAAATGGCTGTCAACTCCCGGTAAAACAAGTTCGGTAAACCTGAAAAGCCTGATGAAACAAACGTGCAAAACTCAAAAAACAAATGAAGAATTTATCCCTTTTCCTTTCGTTATTCCTCATCTGCACTCTTTTTTCCTGCGAAAAAGATGCCCCCAACAGACCCTCCGGTTCGGACGCTCCCCTTGTGTCCCAGTTTATATACGACGGCATGTCGACTTATTATAAGTGGAACGAACAGATGGCCGGCAAAAAGCCTACCGCCAACAGCACAGACCCCGTACAATACTTTAAGAGCGTCCTGTACAGCACAGATACCCAACAGGGATGGTCGTGGATCACGGATGATGTGGATGAACTGTTGGCCGGGTTCTCCGGCAAAGCGCTATCGTTTGGGTATGACCTGAGTTTCGCCGTGATTGAAAATGTTGTATATGCAGTGGTTCGATATGTATATCCCAATACGCCGGCCGCAAACGCCGGCTTGCAGCGGCTCGACCTAATCGGAAAACTCAACGGGCAACCTATTACAACCGAACAACGAGACGGGAACACCTATATCAGCGATCAATCGGTCAACCTGCTCTACGGCAATAACCCCGTCACTTTCTCCATTTACAGGATTTCCGGAACCGAACCCATACTAAACCAGGCAGAGGTAGCCATTGCTCCTGACGACAGCGAGAAAGATCCCGTTCTTTTTGACAGCATTTACACTATAGGCAGTAAGAAGATCGGTTATCTGTTTTATACCGATTTCTATGATAACTTTAATCATCGTTTGCATGAGGTATTCAGCCGGTTTAAACAAAGCGGCGTAACCGACTTGGCGCTGGATCTGCGTTATAACAGAGGCGGATCGGTTTCAGCGGCCATTTATCTGGCTTCCCTGATTGCGCCGAAAACTATTGTGGAGAATAAATCTCCGTATGTGGTAATGGATTACAACGAACTATTGAATACCTCATTCGATAAATGGTATAACGAAGCAAAACCGGCCGATAAGTACAAATATGACCGGAAAGACTACTTAGGCGTTTATGATAGCGGTAAAGAGCAGGATCCGCTGGGGGCGAACCTCGATTTAAACAAAGTTTACATCATTGCAACGGATAACTCCTATTCGGCGTCCGAACTCACGCTGTTTTGTTTAAGGCCCTATATGGATGTTATTCACATAGGAAGCAATACGGGCGGCAAATATACGGCATCCTGGACTATTCACGGGTACGACGAGGATTTGGGAGTGCCGGTATATGATGCAGCCGACCTTTCGTCCGCCGAAAAAACCGAACTGAAAAATTGGGCTATGCAACCCATCGTCGCCATGTATGCCGACAAAGATGGTAAAAATTTCAGCGCTCCCGGGCATTTGGAACCCGCCTATACAATAAAAGAAGGGTTTGGCAAACTATCGCAATGGGCTCCACTTGGCGATACGAAAGATGTTTTATTGGGGCAGGCCTTGTATTTGATTTCGGGAGATAACAGCTATTTACCCACACCCTCCAGATCAATGCAAAGCGTTCGGACAATGAGGGTAGAAACTGTTCATTCCCGTGATATTGCCAAACCGGTAATCATGGATAATATGAAATTGTCGGCCGATGATTTCAAAAAACTCCGGGAATCACGAAACGGAGAAATAGACTGAAAAGAGACGCCTCCGTTTTCCATCCCGTCAATTTGTCCATAACGGGCGTTTTTTTATTCTTTCATTTTCGATTGCGTCATATTTGATATACTGGCCGCGTTCCAGAATTTTTTGCAACTCCTCATCGCGCTTTCGCTTCAGCTTTTCGATACGTTTTTGCTTGTTACACAAAAAGCATCGTTCGGCTTTGTTGACTTCCAGCAGAAAATTCAACTCCATCCGGCGGAGTTGTTGCGCCTGCGCATCATCAAAACCTATCAATTCCTGCATAGAAGATACTTTTTCTTCTACACTATTCATCAATACATTCTCAATAACAGAAGGCTGCCGGGCATATAATATGCCCATCACCATTAACAGGAGGGACAATAGTACACATTTCTTCATTATAATATCTATGTTTTTCGGTAAGACTTCTCCTTTCCGGGATTCGTTTAATTTACTCGAAATTTCTCCGGGATCTCATCTATGATAGCGAACAACTCCGTAAGGGTGTTGGCGCGGAGCATCGCAACCCGCGTGGGTTTGAAATCGGGGATACCTTTGAACAACGGAGTAGCAGCCAGATGACGGCGCATGTGGAGGATTCCCCGCGTTTCGCCGATCCGCTCCGCACTTTCGAGCGTTTGTTTTTTCAGGATATCCAGATACCAACGGAACGGTTCTTTGGGAAGGTGTTCGCCGGTATGCAGATAGTGTTTTATCTCCCTGAATACCCAGGGCGCGCCGATACTTCCGCGGCCGATCATTACAGCATCCACGCCGGTTTCGTCAAAACGCTGCCGGCATCGCTCCGCCGTATCTACATCGCCGTTGCCTATAACAGGAATATACATACGCGGGTTGTTTTTCACTTCACGGATTAATGTCCAGTCGGCCTCTCCTTTATACATTTGCGAGCGGGTGCGCCCATGAATGGTAAGCGCCGCAATACCGCAATCCTGTAACCGTTCGGCCAGTTGAACGATGATTTTCGAATCCTCATCCCATCCTAAGCGGGTTTTTACCGTTACCGGCTTTTTCACGGCTTTGACCACCTTTTCGGTAATCCTGAGCATCACTTCAGGCGTACGCATCATTCCCGAACCGGCTCCCTTGCCTGCAATTTTCTTTACCGGACAGCCGAAGTTAATATCAATCAGGTCGGGATCGGCTTCCTCGCAAACCTTCGCAGCCTCCGCCATAGCGTCCGGATCGCGTCCATAGATCTGTATTCCGAGAGGACGCTCTTTTTCACTGAAAAGTATCTTCGCTTTCGTCTTCTTTATATCACGGATAAGGGCGTCGCTCGACACGAACTCGGTATAAACCATATCGGCCCCGAACTGCTTGCACAGCAGCCGAAACCCTATATCGCTCACATCCTCCATCGGAGCGAGGAAAACGGGATGATCCGGAAACTCCATACCGGCGATTCTCATTTTTTTACCAACTTGTCCCTCCATTCTGCTTCGTTAAAGCCGACCAGTACAAAGTCGCCGGCAACGATAATAGGACGCTTTACCACCATGCCGTTGGAAGAGAGAATAGCGATCAACTCGTCCCGTGAAGCCGTTTTTACCTTTTCCTTCAGATTCTGCGCCTTGTAAACCAAACCCGATGTATTGAAAAACCGGCTTACCGGCAAACCGCTTCTGTAGATCCACGCCGAGAGTTCTTCGCGGGTGGGGTTGTCTTCTACAATGTGCCGCGAAGTTACTTCCACATTGTTTTGTTCCAGCCATCCGGCGGCTTTGCGGCAGGTGCTGCATTTGGGATATTGTATAAATAATGGTTTCATCCTGATGATTTTTGGGGTACAAAGATAGTCAATGAGATGCAAATTATAAAATCAACAAATGAGAACAATACTATCGTTGCCGCGCCCGGCGGGTTAAATCGGGTATCTCTGCCTATTTCTCGGCCACGACTGTCAGCGGCAACGTCGGCCTCGCGTACGTCACCCGCATGACTGACGGGAAGCGGTAGGCTAATGTGACTAATGTGCCAATGTGACTAATGTAATGATGTAATAATTCAATGATTTGGCGCATAAATTCAATAATATGGGTCATATGGTCAATAATATGGCGCATGAACTCAAGTCTGCGGGCCATAAATTCAAGCATTTGGCGCATAAATTCATTCTTGAAGATTTCCTGCGCAGGAATTTTT
>JAISZV010000115.1 GCA_031284475.1 Proteiniphilum sp.
ATCACGCCGGGTTCATCCTAAGATCGGTTTTAACCCGTTTTGATAAAGCTTACCGGAGATTTCGAACACGGTCAATCCTGACTCAATGACCGCGATATTGTGCTCTTTGGCCAACTGAAGCATATCATTCGACGCCCGTTTGCCGCGGGCGAAGATAACACAGGAAATATTGGAAATCTCTGCCGTACGGATCGCCTGCAAAGTACACAGGCCGGTTATCAGGAGCGCGTTTTCCATATAATAGCGCAACACGTCGCTCATCAGATCCGACGCAAAAGCGCTGGAGTACCGATTAGAGGCATCCGGCGCAAAAAGCAGTTCCCCGTTTATTATTTCATTTACTCGTTCAACATTCATCTTCACACAGTGTAAGAAATTAACAAAATGTTGCCCGGACAAGCCCTTTTTCCTAAATTCTCCGGGATAAATAATCATATTGCATAAATAACATTGCAAATGTAAGAAATAATCTCCGATTGGATAATTTTTTCCGTAATTTATACTGATTATACGGAACTATTCCGTTAAACAACACGAATACGAGCGGAAGACAAACTTTATTGAAGAAACAGGAAAAATTCAGCGCGCTTACCTTCTTGTTGAACTACCGAGAAATCCTCGGTAGTTGAAATCTCATCCAATTCACCTTCTGCATTGACAATGTTATGGCAAAGATATGTGTTTATTTATGAATTATTTTGTACTTTTGCAGCCAAAGAGCCGTTGTTTGCCCGTGTACAATGCAAGGAGACTATTTTACCGGTTTGTAAGCAGAGTAAATTAGGACAGCCTGAATTTTAATGAACGAAACGGATAAAAACGGCTGAGAAAAATAATCCTATTTATGTATAATTCAGAACTGAGTGAACAGGAAATCATACGCCGGCAAAGCCTGGAGGAACTGAGAGCGTTGGGAGTGGAACCTTATCCCGCCGCCCTGTATGAAGTAAACGCCTATTCTACTGATATAAAAAACGAGTTTAGCGACGAAGCCGAACGCCGTCAGGTAACTATTGCAGGCCGCATCATGAGCCGCCGTATCATGGGAAAAGCGTCATTTATAGAATTGATGGACTCCAAAGGCCGCATACAGGCCTACATTACCCGCGACGACGTATGCCCCGGCGAGGACAAAGAACTTTACAATACCGTATTTAAGAAACTGACCGACATCGGCGATTTCTTAGGTATAGAAGGTTTTGTTTTCCGTACAAAAACAGGCGAGATCTCCGTACATGCGGAAAAACTCACCCTGCTGTCAAAATCACTGAAACCGTTGCCTGTCGTAAAAATGAAAGACGGCGCGGCATACGATAAATTCTCCGATCCCGAGTTGCGCTACCGCCGGCGGTACGTAGACCTGCTCGTGAACGACGGCGTGAAAGATATTTTTGTGAAACGAACCCGCATTTTCGACGCCATGCGCGAGTTCTTTAACGGTTACGGTTATCTGGAGGTAGATACTCCTGTGTTGCAGAGCATCCCCGGCGGAGCCGCCGCGCGCCCGTTCGTCACGCACATGAATGCGCTCGACATCGACCTCTATCTCCGTATCGCCAACGAACTCTACCTGAAACGGCTGATTGTCGGCGGATTTGAAGGCGTTTACGAATTTTCGCGCAACTTCCGCAACGAAGGGATGGATCGTACGCACAATCCGGAGTTCACGGTAATGGAGATATACGTTGCCTATAAAGATTACAAATGGATGATGAAATTCACTGAACAGATGCTGGAGTTCGTTACGATGAAAGTACTCGGAACAACGAAAGTGAAGTCGGGTGAAAACGAAATCGATTTCAAAGCGCCCTACCGGCGGGTAACCATGATAGACGCCATCAGGGAGCACACCGGTATCGACATCAGCGGAATGGACGAGTCCCAACTGCACGACGTATGCAAACAACTGGGTGTGGAGCAGGATAAAACAATGGGTAAAGGGAAACTGATAGATGAGATCTTCGGCGAAAAGGCCGAGGGAAAATATATACAACCCACGTTCATTATCGACTATCCCATTGAAATGTCGCCCCTCTGCAAACGCCACCGCGAGAATCCCGAACTAACCGAACGGTTTGAACTGATGGTCAACGGAAAAGAATTAGCCAACGCTTATACCGAACTAAACGACCCTATCGACCAGCGTGAACGGTTTGAAGAGCAGCTCCGCCTCTCGGAAAAAGGGGACGACGAAGCAATGTTCATCGATCAGGATTTCCTGCGCGCCTTAGAATACGGCATGCCCCCCACATCGGGGATGGGCATTGGGATGGACAGGCTGGCCATGCTCCTTACGGAACAAACATCCATACAGGAGGTACTGCTTTTCCCTACAATGCGCCCGGAAAAAACGATAAAAAAAGACGCCGCATCACAAGACATTGATATATAATGGACGCTATCGGTAACATCTGCATTTTGGGCGGCGGGACATGGGGAACGGCGCTGGCGAAAATCGTACTGATGAACCAAAAGCATTTGAACTGGTTCATCCGGCGCGACGATCAGATAGAGGGTTTTTATAAACTCGGACACAATCCCAGTTACCTGCCTAATGTGAAATTCAACCTGGCGCAAATCACCTTCTACTCCAACATGGAGAAGGCGATCAAGGAATCGGACACCGTCATCATCGCCATTCCCTCTCCCTATGTAAGGCAATATTTCCGCCGCATCTGGAACAACTCCTTCAAAGGAAAATTCATGGTATCGGCGCTCAAAGGGATTATCCCGAACGACAATATGGTGATGAGCGATTTTCTCGTTCAAAATTTCAAGATCCCTTTTGAAAACATAGGCGTACTCTCAGGCCCCTGCCATGCGGAAGAGGTGGCGATGGAACGGCTCTCGTTCCTTACCGTGGCCGGCAAAGACAAAACAAAGGTAAAACTGCTTGCAGAGGCAATCAATTCAAGGGTACTCAAAGCGGGCACGTCGGACGATGTGGTGGGCATTGAACTGGCGGCGGTACTCAAAAATATCTACGCCATTGCAGCGGGCATCTGCCAGGGGCTGCTTTATGGCGACAACTTTCAAGCGGTGCTGATGAGCAACTGCGCCAAAGAGATGTCGCGTTTTCTCAACGGCGTAGTTCCCCTTGAGCGCAATATCACCGAGCAGCACTACCTGGGCGACATGCTTGTAACCGGCTACTCCCAGTTCAGCAGGAACAGAACCCTGGGAGCGATGATAGGGAAGGGTTATTCCGTGAAGTCGGCGCAACTGGAAATGGAGATGATCGCCGAAGGATATTACGGCGCTAAATGTATCTATGAGTTAAACAGCCGTTTCAATATAGATATGCCCATAGCCCAAACAATCTACCGGATTCTTTACGAAAAGCTCTCCCCGCAGAACGGGATCAAAAAGTTGATCGATTTTTTCTGAAATCAACAAATCAATGAATCATTCAATCGGCAAATCACTAAATCAACAAATCACTAAATCAACAAATCATTAAATCAACAAAAGTGGATACGATTCAATTACAGATCAAAGATCTCTCCGGGTTCCTTTCGGAAGAGAATATCCTAAAACAATCGGCCGTAGCCGCAGCCTGCAATAAGGCGCTCCACGACGGCTCACGCGAAGGCAACGATTTCCTGGGATGGGTAACCCTCCCCTCCTCCATTACAGACCAGATATTGAAGGAGATTGAAGATACGGCAACGGTACTCCGCACACACTGCGAAGCTGTTGTGGTAGTGGGTATCGGCGGCAGTTACCTCGGTGCGCGCGCCGTGATAGACGCCCTCTCCTCTTCGTTCGACTGGCTACAGGAGAGCGGGGAGCGCAAAAATCCGGCGATCCTTTACGCCGGGAACAACATCTGCGAAGATTATCTCTGCGAACTGATGCGTTACCTCAACGGCAAACAGTTTGGAATCATCAACATCTCCAAATCGGGCACAACCACCGAACCGGCCATCGCTTTCCGGCTGCTGAAAGACCAACTGGAAAACAAAGTGGGGAAAGAAGAGGCTCGAAAACGGATTGTGGCCATCACCGACGAATCGAAAGGCGCCCTCCGCTCCTTAGCCGGCACGGAAGGGTACAAAACCTTCGTCATCCCCGACAACGTAGGGGGGCGCTATTCCGTGCTCACGCCGGTGGGATTGCTGCCCATTGCCGTAGCAGGGATAGACATCCGCAAACTGGTAGCCGGCGCGCTGGAAATAGAAAAAGCCGCCGCGCCCTCCACGTCGTTCGATTACAATCTCCCCGCCATCTACGCGGTGATCCGTAATGAATTGTACAAACGGGGCAAAAAAATCGAGATACTGGTGAATTATCACCCCAAGCTCCATTACTTGGCCGAATGGTGGAAGCAACTTTACGGCGAAAGCGAAGGGAAAGAAGGCGTAGGGATATTTCCGGCGGCAGTCGATTTCACCACCGACCTGCACTCCATGGGCCAGTGGATTCAGGAAGGCGAGCGCACCATCTTTGAAACGGTGGTAACCATCGGGGAGGCGAACGAAAAATTATTGATCCCGCATGATGAGAAAGACCTCGACGGATTGAACTACTTAGAAGGAAAACGGGTGGACGAAGTAAACAAGATGGCCGAACTGGGCACACGCATTGCGCACGTGGACGGCGGCGTTCCCAATCTTACGATAGAAATACCCACGCTGAACGAAAAATATATCGGGCAACTGATCTATTTCTTTGAAAAAGCATGCGGCGTAAGCGGTTATCTGCT
>JAISZV010000117.1 GCA_031284475.1 Proteiniphilum sp.
TAAGAACCGTAATCGTATTCTTTGTGAAAAAACCAGGAGTGTTTACTATCACTTTATGAACAAAAAATTTATTCCGTTCCTCAAGGATAATACTATCAAAACATTCGAAAAAATAGACCATCCGATTATAGCAAACTTTCAGGATTATCTCCTTGCACAAGGGGTAAAACCGCAGACCATTAACCGTTATATGAGCAGCGTTAATGCGGTTTTTAACCGGTTACTTATAACCGGTGTTATTAAAGAAAATCCCTTTGACCGGGTTAAATCGTTGAAGATGGGAGCCAAGAGTACCGATATACGGGGCTGCCATGACATCGATAAAATGCGGGGAGTGTTTAATACGCAATGGGATGATGCTCTGTCTTACCTGCTTTGCCTTATGATTTACTCTACCGGCATGAGAAATTCGGAAATAGAAAAAGTCAGGGTAAATGATATTATTGCATTAGAGGGTATACGGTTTGTAGACATAAAAGAAAGCAAGTCTAAAAACGGCATAAGGCTTGTCCCACTCCATAATTTTGTTTATCGGAAAATACAGCGATATATAAAACAAACAAACAAGCAGGGGGAACATTATATTTTTTCCGTCCACGGCGGCCCGAATCAATCTACCGACTATAATAAAGCCAATAGCCTTTTGGCAAAGCAATTGAACGTATCAGAGGATGAATTGAAAAAACAAAACATAACCTTTTATAGTGGCCGGCATTTTTGGAAAACTCTCATGAATAGGGAGGGTCTAGGGGATGATATAGAAGAATTCTTTATGGGGCATAAGGTTTCCGGGGACGTTTCAAAGATTTATAATCACAAAGATAAACAAGGTAAAGATAAACTCCTCGAAAAAGCAAAAGAAGCCTTTGCTATGCTTGACCAAAAACTATTCGCTTAGGTTTTGTCTTTGTCAGACACGATGGAGAAAGCTTTATAGGATTGGTGCGGTAAGGCTATGGGTCTCTATACTTCCGATTCCACGCATCGACAATGATCATAATTTGCCCCTTGTCATATTTTGACAACCGTCGGTAACCATCTAGTAACCTTTGTTCATCATCGGTAAGTTTGATGCGTTCCTCTGTTGCGCCGTTCACAAGATATTCAACCGTGGTGTGTAATAGCTTTGCTATATCCACAACTTCCCGTGCATCCGGGTAGGTCTGCCGCAATAACCAGTTCTTGAACGTGCCAAAGGGGATTTTGAGTCTGCGAGCCACCTCCTCATGGGTAAGATCGCGGTCTTTTATGGTGTCTTTGAGCCGATCCCAAAAGTTCATATATCCTCCGAAAGTATGGTAAAAATGATTATTTTGGGGTGAAAAATGGCTCAATTATGGGCCTAGTATTGTTTATATGACTCATGTTTGGGCTTTATCGCCCTCCAAAAGTCTCATATTTGGTAGCTACATGGGGTGCTCTCTTGCATAAAAGGGTCGGAGGGCGTATATTTTGAGAGTTCGTCAATACGATCACATAGAGCGGGATTTGGAGTCGGACGATGAAAGCCATAAAGAATGAATACGAAGAGGGGACGCTTGTCCCTAATCGTTTTGAGAGAACGTATTTAACCTTCATTGAGGACTTTTCGCGGCGGGATGTTTTAGCCGATGAGATCTTTGAAGCCCTTAAATCAAAAGATATAGGAAAGATAGAAGTATCTATGGTCTCCCTTGCCAATAGCATAAGGACAAATATCTTGCTTATCGGCCTTACCTGTCTGATTGTCGAGCGTGAGAATATCTACAAGAAGGCAGGGTATCATTCCTATATCGAGTATAGTCAGACCCTGCTTGAAAAACTCCACATGTCTAACCAGAGTTTGAGCGATGCAAAGATCATCATGGGAGCTTACATCGACCATTACCAGGGTCTACAAAAATATAACTTCCGGCTTGAGCGGAACGCTCATAAGTTACGGTACATTGACGAAGCTATAGCAAACCATAGGGACCTCGATGAAGTGTATAACCGGGCAGCCCAGTCAACCTACCGTGAGTTTGTGGACTGGGCGCGTTGTTCCAATAAAAAGGCCCTCTCCCCGCCCATACCGAAGGTGAAGATCAAGAACGGTAAGATAGTGGTTGACGGCAAGAAGTATGAGGACCTGCCCGATGTTCTCAAGAAGACCATAGAACAGGATTTGACCGCAATCTACGCAATCCGCGCCGAGGGCAATGAGCCGTATATCGTGGACACCTACGGACGCGGTGAGCAACGGGCTATAGATGCTTTTCTCAAAAAGTACCGGGCTAAAAAATAAGGATGGTACAAAAAAACACGATTTTCTCAAAAAACCTTTTGCTTTAATTATACCGCTACGGTATAATTAAGAATGTCAGGAGGAAAGTAAATGACCTACTGTAAGCAAATCGAAACATTGGACGGCTTGAAATCGGAGTATCGAAAATTGGCTATGGAAAATCACCCCGATATAGGTGGCTCCGTAGAAGCTATGCAGGAAATCAACCGGCAATTTGAAACCATGTTCCACATCTTGAACATCACCGCCCCGGCACCGGAGAAAGCAGAAACCGCCTCCGGTTTCCGACGCGAATTCTACACCCAAAGTGGGTGGGCCGGGTCCCGGTCCCGGTATAATACCGGCCTTTCGCTCAAGGAAATTGCGAAAATAGTCCGCGATTATATCAAAGATGTGTACCCTACCTGGAAATTTAGCGTTACCACTCATTACGCTTCCATGTGTAGAGAACTATCGGTCAACCTCATGGAAACTCCGGTCGATATTTTTGACAAAGACAGGATGCAGAAAGCCGCCGAAAACGCAACGTGGAAACGGCATTATCAGAAAGAGGATGAAGTCCTTGCGCACTTTCGTAAAATGGCCTATGAAGAAGGCTATATTCAAAACTGGAATAGGTGGACAGATGATTCCGATCTGTTCACCGACTACGCCCGTAAAGTCCTGGATGATGTACATGATCTAGTAGAATCCTACAACATGAGGGATTGCGATGCTCAAATCGACTATTTCAACGTAAACTTCTATACCAGTTTCAATATCGGAAGATGGGATCGCCCGCTGCGTATTGTTCCCCGGATGGCACGGATAACAACCAAAAAAGTCGATAATAGATTGAAAAGAGTCTCGAGTTAATGGAAGGGTCGAAAAGGTACACCGTGAATGAGGTAGCGGCAACATGTAACTGTGCCCCGCGAACGGCCCGGAAATGGGCGCAGGGGCATAATGTTTTTTATATCGGAGAAGGCAACCGTAAAGAATACCGATTTACCGATGCGGACATCGAGCGTTTCCGGGAGCGGCCCCTCCCCGGTCGGCGGTGGTATAAAGACACCGAAAATTGATTTTGATAAGGCAGTACGACGATTGCCCGGCTCGTTCAATGGCTGCCAGCCGGACGCGCCAGCGGCTTAAAACGGAAGCACCTTAAAGAACCGTAAAACCTTGAAAGCCACGAAAAGTAGGGCGACCGATACCGCCGTTATCACGATTGCCAAAAGTGTGTTACGTTGGTAGACCAGCTTTTCATTCTTCGATTCCAGTATTCCGATGCACGTATCTTTCTGCGAAATCGTCTGGGACGCGGCGATCTCGTATTCGTTGAAGGAGAGCGTCAATTTCTGGTTCGCTTCCCGCTCTTGCTGCAATAGCTGATTCAAGTTCTCCGATTGCAGCCGCGAGTTCGCCGCTCTCTCGTTCAATCTCGTAGCTTGCGTCTTCAATTCGTTGACCTGTGATAGCCAGTTCTGCCTCTCCGCTTCTAATTGCTTCTTGTATGCCTCGATAATCTGAAGTTCGCTCTCCGAAATTAGAAACCACGGCCCGGCGTCCTGTGCTGGTACCGACCAAGAGCAAGGCCAGAAAAAAACCAAAAAAATAAACAACAATTTTTTCCACATTCATCACCACTCATTATTGGTAAAAAAAGTGTCCCCACTTCATAGCTGAATCGCCAACCGGCTTAATCCAGTCTATGAACTTCTGGTAATCGACGCGGATGTCGTTACCGGAACCCCGCCAATCTTGCAGGGTGTTCCCGTAGGGATCATCCCAGATGACTATATCGGGCATCCCGATCCAGCTTTCCCCCATCCACACCGCACCGACCATACAAACGATGTGGCCAAGGGGCTTTTCCTTTTTCCTGGGGAAGCCGGGGAAGGTTCCACTGATAACCACCGGGCGGCCCGCGAGAAGTTCCGCCAAAATGTCGCTGATTTTCCTTGTCATGGAAAAGTCCGTAACCTTCCGGCCAATCCAGCGGTTAGTGTACTCCGAAAGAACAGCGTGGATGGTAGGGTCTTTGCCGTTTGCCTCCATAAAGACCCGCAGATTATCCTCCGGTTGCCGGTGTTCGCCGGGCGGGAAGGCAAACCTCATGTAGGAAAGAGCCATAACCATTGAAGTTACATTACAACTACTCAAAGGATTTATGAGGTTGTTTCTCTGCGAAAAATTAACCTTGCCTTCGGATATATTGATTACTTTCACGGCTTACCCCTTTAGCCTAGATTGGCAATGTATTTTTTGTTTTTGTCGATGCACTCCTGGACAATCCCGGTTCGGTGTTCGTCATTTTTGAAGCGGAGCGCATACCGATTGTATATCTCGATTTTGTCATCGCACGAGCTCTTGACGGCCTCCTTCACCCGGAGCAACCAGGTATCGACAATCCCGATCATGGTTTCTTTGACTTCATCCCATGTCGGCATTTTCGCTTCCACATCGAAGACTCGGGAATAGGCGTCAAGGTAACGGTCCTCAAACTGGGTGATTATGCGATCCCGATACCCCTTGTATCGGTCCGGCATAAGCTCTTTGGTGAAATGATTTTTTATCACCGACGCGGTAAGAATGAGTGAAAAATGAGCGGTGAGTGTTTCCTGCAAAAGCCTGATTTCAGGAAATTACGCAGCACATTCATGGTATGCAATTCGGAGATCTGTGCAATTTCCTGTAACCGGGTGCGCAGGTTGTCGTCTATGTCGTGTATTTCGTCATCCATAAAATGCTGACAGCTTGCCATGTGATTGTACTGTTCATAGGCTTTTTTCGTTTCCTCCAGGATGTCGATGTTGCCTATCTTTTTGATTTTGAGCGTCTTAATCGCCCACACACTACCGACAATCAAACCCGCCGCCGCCAAAAGCGCAAAAATGCAGATCGCCGCTAAATTAACAAACGGCATGGTCGAAGGATTAACGTCAACCCTTACGTTACTCCCTGCCTGTTGCGCCGGGACCGTAAAAACGACTGCGAAAATCAACATAACTATAAAAACAAACCTTTTCATGTTACTTCTCCTTTAATGTTGTATTCCAAAATAAAAAGGCCGGACAGTCCCGCTGGGGAATATCCGGCCTTTGTTCAATGCAAGCGCCTATCCACACTATGACCTAAAGATGCCGCTTGTTCAAGTCCCTTCAATCACGTCTGAAAACTATCTTTTCAAGAACCGATTTTGTACTACGCCACCCCTGACAATGGCGGATATAACCGAGAAAACTCATCATACTCATTTTTGCGTGTTCGAAAATATCCTGGTATTTCTTGTACATCTCCGGCATTTGCTTAAACCGTTTTTTCGCCCGCTTTATGGTAGACTTGCGGGGTTTGATATAGGCGGCCCATATCCTGTACCCGCAAAAATCAATACCCTGTTTAGCCGGAAATATGCCGGTTTTCGGGTTTAAGTTCATTTTCAATGTATCGTGGATATAATTTTCGATTTTGCATAGAAGTTCAAAAAGATATGGTTTATCATGATGCAAAATTACAAAGTCATCCATGTAGCGGGCATAATATAACAGGTGATTATCCTCTTTAATCCAGTGATCAAAGGGGCTTAAATCAATGTTAGCGAAAAGCTGGGAGGTCAGCGCCCCGATAGGTATACCTTTTCCATCTTGTACTGGAGATTCGTAAGAACGAATTATACCATCGATCAAATTCATAACTTTTTCATCGCTGATGAAGCGTTGTAGTATTTTTTTTAATACGGCATGATCGACACTCGGGAAGAAACTTTTAATATCGCATTTTAAGACATAATACGTTCCCCATTTTCTTTGCGCTGCCCTCGCGCATTTTTGAACATGATCCACGGCGGCATTGGTTCCTTTTCCGCGTCGGCAAGCAAAGGTCTCAGAGATAAACCGGTTTTCAAAAATAGGCTCAATCACCTGACAGAGCGCATGATGAACAACACGGTCCCGAAAGGTCGGCGTGGAAATAAGCCGCTGTTTCGGCTCATGGACAATAAAGTGCCGGTAAGGTTGCGGCTTATAGGTATTCCAGATTAGTTCGTTTTGTAACGTAATGAGGTTTTCTTCGAGATTATTTTTAAACTTCAGCGATTCCCATCGGTAACGCTTACCGGTGGAAGCCGCTCTAAACGCATGATAAAGGTTTTCAAAATCTATTACCTGTTCCCAAAGATGGGAAAAACTTTTAGGCATACCCGTTACTCCAAAAAAGCGGAGAAGGCGGCTTCCGGCAATATCACGGCAATACGATGTATTCCTACTTGTCGCCTACTCCTGTACATATTTTCCCTGCCGGTCTGCTTCTTAGGACCGACAAAGAAGGGATACGACTCCTTTTCCCCTCGGTACACTCGTCTTCCCATGAGAATACGCTCCTGACTTAGAGGGAGAGCGGCCCGACAACCGATGTTGTTGTTCACGTTCGACCGGGCGTTGTTCAAATTCAGGGACGCCACGCCCGCGTTCGCGCCGTTGTTCCAGTTGCCACCCCGGATCGGCACACCAACCACTAAACAGCCATACCCCTTTATGTTACTTCGCATGTTAATATGTTCCTAACTTGACCCCTTATTGCCGGACGAATTTTAACCAGCCGCCCAACATGCGACCTACTTCGGTAACCACCATAGAGAAATTTTTATATTTCTCGAACGGCACGAATTCCAATTCCATACCCATCCGAACCAAAAATTTCAATTCGGATAATTTCATATCTGCCTGTTGGAGCACGCGCGACTTTTCCGGCTTCGCCGGAACCACGCTTGCCCTTTCAAGCAACGTCCCTGCTTCCCAAAGGACGCACCGTATGTCGGAGGCAAGGCTATATTTTTCACTCCGGGGAAAATTCCGCACAATTACATAAACATATTTCGCCATGTCCACGTATTTCTGCACAACCTTCATGCTATTTTCTACCACGATCAGGTCTCCAGGTTTCAGGGAATCAGGATCACACTATAAAAGCGGCCCGACAACCGAAGCCGGTGTACACGTTCGACCGGGCGGTGCTCAAACTCAGGGACGCCACGCCCGCGCTCGCGCCGTCGGACCAGGCGCCACCCCGGATCGGAAAACGCTCACCTTCAGCGGTGATCCAGAACCCGCCCTTTGCCTGGCTGAAAATCGTCAATGGGGTATTGCCGCTAGTGATATTCGGTACAATCATGGCTTGGGCAAGCTGTTTCTTTACCGCATCGCTCAAGGAGCCGAAAGTAGTGGCCATGGTCCGCCAGCCGCTTTCACTGGCAGACGATGCGGGGAATATGACCTGTGCCCCTGTAGGATTCGGCCAGTTTGCCTCGGCAAGATTAAAATCGTTATCAACGGGCATGTATACCTTGCCGTCAACAATTTTGAAACCGTCCTGCCATTCCCAAACATTACCGACTAAATCGGCGATACCGGCAATTGAATTGTCATGCCGCCACGATACCGGGCCGCTGCCACCGAGTGTTTTTGCCGTGGGATTGTCCGGCGCGGGGGTACCCGTTTCATAGGGGGCTGCATGGGATTTCAAGTAATTGGTATTACCCCTGGGCTGGAACCCATTTTTTAAGCACCAGAGGGCCACCGCCGCCCACTCCCAATTGGTCATTAGGTGGAAGCCAGGGCCGTTTGCGGTACAGGCGGCTTTTGCCTGGTCAAAATTGATGCTGACCTTCGGGGAACATCCGGGAATGGAAATCGCGTACCCCTTCTCAAAAATCGCCTGATACGCCCCGATAAAGATTTCATTCTTTATCACGCCGTCCACCACAAACGCCGGATGAACACCGGAACCCAAAGTAGGATCCAGGTCCTCCACATTGAACTTCGGTATGCGTACCATATACAAGGGATCGCCGTTCACATTGTACTTGACGTATACCTTACCGCCCGTCGCGGCTAAAACCGCGTTAAATAACGTGTCCTTATTCAAGGCCATTTTCTTCCTCCTGCATTGTTTCACCCCACGTTTTATCCAGGGGCCACAGATTTAACACCACGGATTCCCCATCCAGAGGCACCGGCACCGTCTCCGTGTGTGTTGCCGGTAACTCCTCGACCTCCCCTATGCCGCTATGGGTCAATCCCTGCGGTGGCCCGTCAACCTCCACGGTTTGATAGTTCCGTGGGGGTATCACCACATCTGCGACATGCTCGCAACACGGCATGAGACCGCGATGTACCCTGCCTTGACACCTTCCAAACGGGATTAGTACCTCTTGGTCGCCTTCCTCAAGGGCAAGGTCAATCGTTATACCCGCTATCGTGAGTATCGTACCGTCAATAGAGTAATCCCTAAAATGTTCACGGGCGGGATCAACTTGCTTAATTATCATCGTACCCTCCGATACTATAAAGTGGGCTTGAATACCGTCCATCGGACGCGGACAGCATCAAGGGTTCCTTCTGCTTTGAGGTTGAAGCCGTTTGCCGCCTTATTGTCGGCATGAATAATCGGCCACTGATTATACCCTCCCTTGTAATCTAGAATTTCAAGCTGAACAGTGTATTCCGCATCCAACAGATTGAACGGCAGTGCAACCGAAACATAAGCAACGCTATTGAATTGTACAGGATAGGCGGCTTCGACACGGCGGACATCGGTCATGGTTACGGCGTTAAGATAGGGATCGTTCTGGTAGCTGTTGCCAGCGGGAACACTGAAACGATATAAGGCCATCCCGTTATCCGGTACAAGTCCGTCAAGCGGCGTACAGGCAAACCGGATACTGCCTGAATTGAAATAGAGGTAGGCATAACAGTAACGCGTTACATTGCCGTAATTGTCCGGCACCAGCGCGGAATTCGGGAAAGCCGGACATACCGATTCCATACCGTTCATAAAAAATTTTCCGGCAAGCACTGAGATATTGCGCAAAGCCGTGGTACTCTTTTCAACGGTAATCCCCGCTATGACGCCCCGGTTGATAATCGTAGCGATTCCGGTTTGGATGCGCTGGTCAACCGTTTTTTTACTTTCCTGATGCGCCCTCCCGCCGAGGTCAAGCGCATAGGCGATCATATCAACGAATTCAGCCCGTTCATTGACCACAACCCACATGCCGTTTACCCATTCAAAATGGACGCTTTCATGGGCCCTCGCCGTGATACTCATGCTTGGGGATGAGGCGGATTTGACCGTTGCGTCCGAATTCGCGGAATTAATCACGGCTACACGACAGCCGGTAAAAGCGGCATTGCCCAAGGTGAGGGTAATCCCACCCGCAACAATCTCAAAAACACTATGTGCCTGAATCTGCGTCGTCGTACTGGTTTCCGTTACGGTTTTGGGACGCTGGAAACCAAAGGGCGCAAGCACATTGTTATTGGCATCGCGGGGAGTTATCGATCCCGTAATCTTGGTACCAAACGGCGGGGTATATCCCGAAAACCCGGGGACTTTAAGCGCGTTAAGCGTACAGTCAATGGTAGCCATATAAGCTCCTTTTACGTGTTATATATGGCGGCTAAAACCGCCATTCTGAACTGCTCACCCTCAAACAGATTAGTCGCGATCCTATTGGGATTATCAAACATAAGGACCGCCCATTTTTGGGTATAATCCAACCCCCCATAGGGGATGTGTGCCGTGGTATTACTGATAAATGAATCAAGGGCTAACGCGGTAAACCGGTCAATCGTCAATTCGTCAATGTTTACCGTGTCCCTGCCTTCATTTACTATCATATCGCTTTCCTCGCCCGTGGTTTGATAATGCTTGGTAACCTGAAATTGCATGTTGCCGATAAACAAAGCAAATTGCTGTTGCGTGGCAACAAGGGCGATATGTACCCAGGTGTTTGGGTATATTTCAATCGTGCTCAGGTCTATAACTTCGCTCCCCTTGGGGGAAGTGTGTTCAAGTCAGTTAGTGGTTATCTTTGCCGCGCTATAGGGAATATCGCCGGTTTCACCGACAGCGCTGTAGGGAATATCTCCCGTAGCACCAGCCGAACTGTATTCAATATCCTGCCCGCCGATCATAAAAATTAATGCTTCATTTCCCGGCGTTTTAAGATGTAGTACGACTATGTTGGAAACCACGGGAAGCCGCAGCCACCATTCAACCGTTGTATCGGCGTTAGGGACTTTAGCTGAAATTGCAACATTCCCATACAGGGACTTTCCGGGATTTTCAAAAGGCGGCACATCGGACACGGCGGGACTCAAATATATTTGTCCGTTTGAATCTTCCCGTCAGACAAGAATCGGGACGGAGGTGTAACCCAGGGTACTAGTGGAAGTCTGATTTTGATTCTTAAAATCCGTATCAAAATGATAGACTTCACTCTGAGGAGAAATGAAGGGCAAGCCGACATCCCAGCGTTTTTCACGGCGGGCGGCGATCAAGGTGTTGGTCAGTGTAAGGTGTGTATCGGAGTAGACCTTGAGGGTTTTTATCCTGTCCCCGCCCCGATCTTCCGATAAAACAATTTCAGCCCATTGCCGATTTTTCCGACCATACGCCCGCCCATCGGCTGGGGCATCATGTACCATATCGGCTATGAGACCCTCTATTACTGCTATGGTATCGGAAAGGGAGGTAACCCTCGCCCGCCTGTACATAATTTCTTTAACCAGGGAGGCAAAAAGACTGTCGGTTGCCGCGAATGTTTCATCACTGCCCAGCGTGTTATAGTTTTCGCCAAAGGGGACCGATGTACCGTTTACTTGATTCGCACCGATGCCAAAGTCTATGTTGTTTCTCTTGATAACGCTTTGCCCATGCGCTCCCGTGTGGGTATGTTCCTTCACAAATACCTGTTGTAATTCCTGCGAGGGAATAACCAGGAAGGTACGGGCTTTCTGCGTTGTCCATGCCGGATTTTCATTTCCCTGACGGATTGCCGTTACCTTATGGACATCGGAAGCGGCGATAACCGAAATACCCGGACGTACCACAAGTTCCGCCAGTTTCAGCCAGCCAGTGTCCGCTTCAGGCGCACCATCCGCCCCGGTCACCCCCTGCTTGACCTGATACTGGATAATCAATCGTTCTTTGGTGTTTACGTTAAAGAATTGTCCGGTTTCCGTATCAGGATTGTAAAACGCCCGGCGCTGATTATCGTATGCCTCGAAAACACCCCGCGCCTGCACGGTATCAATGCGGGTATCTCCGGTAGGCAGCGTTATGGGAATCAGGGCGGTACGCTGTTTATTGTAAATGGGAAGGTCAAGCAGTAACCCATTACCCCATAGTTTCTCGATATGGATTCCAACCGCCACCGTATCCGGCGTAATATCGCCGCCTACAAGATAATCAATATCGGTCGATACCAGCATCCGATCCAATAGGGCGGCGTTCCGAATAATGCTCTCAAAGCCGTGTTGAAAATCGGTATTTTTCGTCATCTCGTGTTCATGCACAAGCGCGGTTGTCATATCATGTGCCACAATACCCTCCGAAACCATAAAAAAGGCCGGACATGGGACTACCCACATCCGGCCTGTTTGTCAGCGCCAACGCGCCTCAATGGGCGCAACTCATACCTATCTTACAGTTTAAGTATAGGTCTTTGTCGTTTTTCCGTCAAGTATCATTCATGGTTCGGTCTCCGTTCTTTCCGCGAATTCCACAAAGGACTGTATTCCCCTCGGTCTCACCGCGTCCAACACGGACTTATACACCACGCCCTGTAGCGCCCCTTTACGCCCCACGATATATGAAGTGTCAAAATAACTTTCTTTGCTATAGTCAAGTCCGGGTATGGGATCAACCGTTCCCTTGCCGAGATGCAGCGTTTTATCTTCAAGGGCATACCCTTCATACTGAATTACGATAGTGTATGATGGGTTTTTGGGTTTCAAGAAAAAACGCACATAATCAATATATGCCTCCCTGCCCCCGGTAGAAACAAACTTAATCTTTAGCTGCGCGGTTTCCGTGCTCAATACCACAAAGCAAAATGCGTCTCTCCAATCGTCATGTTCAAACCAGTTGGTAACCGGGGCCGTTTGCCAGGGATTAGCCGTTTCATTCCATAGGACTTTTTCATCGGCGTTAAAATACTTCCCGCTTGAGTTCTGGATTATCACGCCACACTTACCTTTCAGAAAGAAATGCAGGGTGTATACGCCCGCCGAAACTTCGGTTAACGTTTGCAGACAGGATTGTCCCGATGCTCCATGGAAAGACAAACCGCGCTTTTTGGAAAATCGGGCATCGGCTGTATAAGCCGCGCCGTCCGCCACTATCCAATGTTCTTCTTCTTCAAAATCGCCGTTTTGTAGGAAACTCTCCTCATTGGTACTTTCACATACATAGGCATGGATGCCGCCAAAATAGGTCTCAAAAACATGCTCCATATTCGGACCGTTCCCCCAGATTTCATCACACGCCCGCTCGGTAAGCGCCCGCATCCGCCTTAATAATACCGCATCCGATTCTTCCAACTGCTTGCGTAACTTCGTGAATTGCTTCACGATCATTTCTAGACTTTCCTCTTCATGCTTCTTCACATCATCGGTGCGGGTATAATAATCAATAAATGCTACAAGTTCCGTTACTTCATTCGCGGTCGCCCCGTGGCCCTCATAATCGGAGAGGACCGCCTGAATAACCGGATCCTTCTTGTTTATGCCGGTAGCGAGAAAATCAAGCAGATTTTGACCTTCATGCTCATTCATGATCTCACCACCGTTACACTGCAACTTTGAAAGCGGGCTATCTGATGCGTATTGATTCCCATATTCTCCTTATCGGGGATCTGAGCGTCCAGTATATATGACATCCGCCGCAACACCACAATTAAATCGGAAATTAAAACGGATTGCCCAATTAAAAGCCCGTTGATAAACGTTTTGACCGCCTCGGTAACTTCGGAAATGACAACCGATTCTCCTCTGTCGTTAATCGCATCCTGCGTAACGGTAACGCGGATATTGAGACTTATCGGTATTTTTTCCGGCCTTACATACCGGATATGAATGCCGGGAGCGCGGTAACCGCCGTTTGTTTTTGTCCGGTTTCCGTCAATCTTTGCTTTTACCTGCGTTATCGCATCATCGGTCATTCCGCCTGATCCGTCCTCAAGATAAACGGTCATGTTCCATATATTATTAAGCGGGGGAAAATGCTCGTCAATTTGCAGGGACCGTACAAGGTGTGTTTCAGTGAGGGCAGACAAAAAACCGTAGCCGTTTGTTCTGGAGAGGCCAAGAATATATTCGGTAAAACGGTTGATATACGCTCCCCAATCCTCACTATCAACGCCTCCCGTTGCCGACCCCGCGTTACTTACCGTTACTATATCGGATGGAAGGGCGCTCACAAGCGTTTTAATGCTTTGCGCTCCGACATTGTATTTTTCACCTATATCCTCCGCAACCGCCGATATTTCGCCTGAATCCTTTGCGCCGGAAACTACCGAGCCTAATTCCGTGGTGATAAACTTTAGCCCCCCGGTAGCAACCGTGGTGCCTATCGGTATCGCCGTTTCATAGGAATAGGTTTTTGCCCGAGAAAAAGTGAGCTTTACCGATGCCTTCAGCCCTTCCTTCTTTTGAAAGCCAAAAACCGAATAAGGCAAGGCCCGCATAAATGAAGAAAATCCGACACGGCAGCGCACATAAAGTAATGCCAGTTCCCGCGCCGTTGCTTCTATCTGTGATTCCAGCACCGCCCCATCGTTAAAATGGGTGAGCTTGTCCTGGTGAGCAATGATATAATTTCTCATAGATTCCTGTATTTCGTTAAAGGATTTCGTTTGCATTATGCCCTCCCTGTCGCACTGCCGCTTGAGTGGTTTATATCCGTGTAATCTACTGTTATATTCAGTCCGTCTCCTATGCCGGTAAACCTTATATTAGTAATTGCACTCACTCGCGGGTCCCTGCTTACGGTTAAATCAATCGAAGATATAATATAGGCAACGCCTGCCGTTGAATCGCTGATATTGGTTCTTATTCCGTAGGCAACAAGCCTTATACGCCGGTTCACACTTTCACGTAACCTTAAAAGAATTGCCTGATTCAGGTTGTCGGTCCCGTCTGTAAGCATATAATCGCCGCTTGCCGATGGGACGGTATAGCCTTCATGGTTAAGATAAATGTCCCGCCCATAATTGTCCCGGTCCTCCGGACGTGAGAAAATCCGATTATAAGCGTGGCGGCCTGACGGTGTAAGTATCGGAATTCTTATCGTATCCCCCGGATTCAATGCATCTATTGAAGCCACACCGTTATATATGGCGATATCAATCGCTCGGTCGGGGCTCCCATAAAACTGTGTCGCTAATGATTCAAGGGAGTCTGTAGATTTTAGGGTAACTTCCTCAAAGCCATAGGATAAAACAATACGTACTATATTTCCAGAACTTCCTGTGTTTCCTTCACTTCCATTGCTTATCCCTGTACTGCCGCTTCCGCTCCCTTCACTTCCACTACTTATCCCTGCGCCTGCACTTCCCTGCCCTGCATCTAGATTGGTCTCGCCTGCTGTTACCTCCGGCAGTTCGCTTGATTTCGATGTTGCTACAATGGCGTTTGCGTTATCTTCAAGCCCCGCACACAAGTCAGCCCAGGTATCCTGATATTCGGTCCCGGTCATGTTGTACTCATCCAAAACTTCTTGCGGAGCCCAATAGTCTGATTTGCCATAAGAAAGAATAGTATCCGATATAGTCTCAACAGACCTTAAAAGTTTTTTACCGGCGTTCATAAATTCAAGACCCAGATTCAAAACCTTTGTGGACACATCGCCGGGGATTTTTATGATTTCATTCGCGGTATCAATCATATTAGTAACGCCATCTATGTAGCCCATGAGAACATCGGTATAAGCATCTAAAATGGCGGCTACATCCCGGATACTTGCATTAAGGTCCTCCAAAAAGGCGTTAGCCTCGTTAATATACTTCAGGCCCTTTTTAAGCAACGCCACGCTTCCCTTGATCTTGTCAAGCGCCGCCCGTGCAAAGCCCAGTTTCGGCGCGAGTATGTTCTTCATGTTTTCACTGTCTTTCTCAAGATCGACAGCGGTAAACTCTATGCTGTATTTATAGGTAAACGGTCTGTCGGATGCCCGCCGTATCTTAAAATCTCCGGGGAATACGCGCCAATAATTTTTAATAGTGCCGACATCCGTGCCATCAGAGGATTGCCCCTTTAGGTAATTCATTTTCGATAGGTCGTAAAGCATTATCCTGGTTTCTTTTGTCCGGTAATCTCCTGTTTTGTATTTGTGGATTAGATTGCGTAAATAATATATTTCTTGCTCCCCGGTCATCCATTTGTCCGCGCCAGGGGCTTTAGGATTATAGATTTTTTTTAAGTCCTGGTTTATGGTAGAGCCGGAAAGCGATATTTTCACGGCATCCA
>JAISZV010000158.1 GCA_031284475.1 Proteiniphilum sp.
GGTTATATATTGATTGCGAGTAGAAAATTACCGAACTATTCTTTAACGTTGTGTATTTGCATCCGAATGGATGTATTAAGGGTGGGGAAAGATTTTCACGATTAGCTTTTACGTAATTATAATGTATTTCTCCTTGCGGATAAAAGGCTTTTTCGTATTTTATATAATGCTGGTATTTTCCGGTATCAACTTTACACTTTTGCGGCAACCGGATACTTGATGTAATGATATAATTATCAATAAGTAAATAATTGAGTGTGAAAAAGTTTTATTAATTTAAAAAGGAAGGAGCTTCACAATGAAGTACAAGTTAACAGAGCGGGGAAATCCGCAAAATCCGGCGGCGGCAGGCAAGCTGTACGCCACGCCGGTAAATGACGGCAAAGTGTCGCAAAATGAAATAGCGGCGGAAATAGTGGGAATGTCGTCTCTTGCCCGCCTTGCGCAAGGCTATCGGAAACATTATCTTCGAGAAGGCGTAAACTACATACGGTAGTAAGAAAAACCTCCGGTTGGGGTATGTCTCCAACCGGAGGTTGTTGTTTCATTTGTTATTTGAATCTGCCAAGGCCAAGAAAAAAACTTACTTTGCTGATAATATCACTTAAATTTGTATTTTTGTCTTTCTTAAAAAAGTTATCATTACATTATGAGCGAAGAAAAGGCAAAAAGGTTGACCATTTACAACACACTCAGCAGGACGAAAGAGCCTTTTGAACCGCTGCATTCCCCTTTTGTGGGCATGTATGTGTGCGGGCCTACTGTCTATAACGATATACATCTGGGGAATTGCCGTACCTTTATCTCCTTCGATATGATATACAGGTATTTGCTCCACCTCGGTTACAAGGTGCGTTATGTGCGCAACATCACCGACGCCGGCCACTTAGAGGGCGACCGGGATGAGGGCGACGATAAGTTTGCCAAAAGGGCCAAACTGGAACAGCTTGAACCTATGGAAATCGTACAGAAATACACGCTCGGATTCCATGAGGTGTTGGCGCTCTTCAACACGCTCCCCCCAAGCATAGAACCGACCGCTACCGGGCATATCATTGAGCAGATTGAAATGATCAAAAAAATTATAACCGAGGGGTTTTCCTATGAAACAAACGGCTCCGTTTATTTCGATGTGCAGAAATACGGCAAAAAATATGACTACGGCCAGCTCACCAACCGGAAACCGGAAGAGCTGCTGGAAGGTACGCGCGAGTTGGGCGGACAGGACGAAAAGCGGGGCCGCCTCGACTTCGCCCTCTGGATAAAAGCGAAACCGGAAACCCTGATGCAGTGGCCGTCGCCATGGGGATGGGGATTTCCCGGCTGGCATATAGAATGTTCGGCGATGAGTACAAAATACTTAGGTACGACCTTCGATATACACGGCGGCGGAATGGATCTACAAGCAACCCACCATACCAACGAAATCGCCCAATCGAAAGCCTGCAATCATACGTCGCCCGCAAAATATTGGATGCACACCAATATGCTGACGGTGAATGGCGTGCGGATGTCCAAAACGGCGGGCAACGGCTTCCTGCCGCGGGAACTGTTCAGCGGCGATCATCCGCTGCTCGAACGGGGTTATTCCCCCATGACGGTACGGTTTTTTATGGCGCAATCGCATTACAGGAGTACGCTCGACTTCTCCAACGAAGCGTTGCAGGCGGCTGAGAAAGGATATAAAAAGTTGATGGAGAGCTTATCGGTATTAGAGAAATTATCTCCCTCGGCGGCCTCTTCGGTGGATATTGCCGAACTGCAGGAAAAATGCTATGCCGCCATGAACGATGATTTCAACAGCCCTATATTGATTGCCCACCTGTTCGACGGGGTGCGGATCATTAATTCCGTCAACGACAAAAAAGAGACCCTTACTGCGTCCGGCCTGGAAACGCTCAAAGAGCTGATGCATACCTTTATTTTTGATGTGCTGGGACTGCGCGACGAATCAAAAAGCATGGGCGGAAGCGATGTGACGGAAGGGTTAATGAAATTGATCATCGATATACGCAAATCGGCGCGGGAAAACAAAGACTGGAGCACATCCGACAAGATCCGCGATGAACTGAAAGCGATTGGCATAGAGATAAAAGATACCAAAGAGGGCGTGGAATGGAGAATTTAAAGAAACGAGCGACATTCGCCTCAAAGATCGGCGTAGTGGCTGCGGCTGCGGGATCGGCCATAGGGCTGGGTAACATCTGGCGTTTCCCGAGCCAGACAGCCGACAGCGGAGGCGCTATTTTTATCCTGGTATATATCGGCTGTATCTTGTTTTTCGGAATACCGCTCATGGTGAGCGAGTTTCTGGTGGGAAGAGCCTCGCGGGCCAATACCGCCGGCGCCTATCACAAACTGGCGCCCGGTACGCAATGGAAATGGGTAGGCAGGCTGGGAGTGCTCACGGGATTTGTCATCATGGGTTTTTATATGGTTGTATGCGGTTGGACGCTCGTCTATTTCTTCCAGTCGCTTTCCGGGCATCTCTCCGGGGTGACCGACTTCACGGCCAACTTCACGGCCTTGCAGGACAATCACGTGAAACAGATCGGCTGGATGATCGTATTCACATTTCTGACTACATTTTTTATCCTGTCGGGCGTGAAGAAAGGAATTGAACGATCTGCCAAGATTCTGATGCCGCTGCTCTTCCTGCTGCTTGTTATACTGGCCATCCGCGCCATCACGCTCGACGGCGCTGTTGAGGGCCTCAACTTCCTTTTCAAACCCGATCTGGCGCATGTAAAACCAACCGTTTTTCTCGATGCAATGGGGCAGTCATTCTTTTCCCTCTCCATCGGCATGGGATGCATGGTCACCTACGGCTCTTACTTCAATGACAAGACGCCCCTCGTGAAAACATCGGTGCAGGTTTCCGTGCTCGATACGCTGGTGGCTGTTCTTGCCGGCATGGTCATCTTTCCGGCGGCATTCGCGCTGACCGCAAACCACGGAACTATTGTGGACAGCTTAGTGGCCGGCGGCCCGGGACTGCTCTTTATCACACTGCCGGAGTTGTTCAACCAAATGCCCGGATCAATGATCTGGAGCGCACTTTTCTTTTGCCTGCTGGCGCTGGCTGCGCTTACCTCTACCATTTCGCTGATGGAGGTAGTGACGGTATATATTCACGAGGAGTACCGTATTCCACGCAGGAGCAGCACCCTGCTCGTAGCCGTGGGGGTAATCGTTTTAGGCGTTATATCATCATTCTCCCCTTCATTCTTTAACTTTCTCGACGTTTCTTCCGCCAAATTTATGCTGCCCATAGGCGGTTTTTTCATCTCTCTTTTCGTGGGCTGGCGTCTCGACCGGCAACTTGTATATGCGCAACTCACCAACGAAGGGGCGCTGAAATTCGGCGTCGGGTTCCTGAAAACCTATATATTCCTGTTGCGCTATGTGGCTCCCATTGCCATATTGGCCATTTTTATCTATGGCCTGGCCGCATAACGGGGCGGTTGAAAGAGAAAAAAGTATTATTTTTGTATACTATTTCATACTAATATGCCATTACAATATAAAATATCTCCACCGGACGCCCTTCGCACTACCGTGCAGCTTCCCGCATCCAAAAGTATAAGTAACAGGGCGCTCATCCTGAATGCCCTGAGTTTGAGTTCATATCCCATCAAGAACCTGTCCGACTGCGAAGACACGCAAGCGCTTATAGACGCATTCAATTCCAAATCCAACCAGTTCGATATAAAGGCAGCCGGTACCGCCATGCGTTTCCTTACAGCCTTTCTGGCCGGAATGGAAGGCGAATGGATTATCAAAGGCTCCAAGCGGATGCACGAAAGGCCCATTTATCCGTTGGTAGATACGCTCATTGCCTTAGGAGCCGGAATCGACTATCTGGAAAAAGAGGGATATCCTCCCCTGAAAATAAAGGGAAGAAGGTTGAAAGGGGGTGAGGTCTACCTTTCGGGCAATATCAGTTCGCAATTCATCTCCGCTTTGCTGATGATAGCTCCCCTGATGGAAAACGGGTTGATAATGCATATCGAAAATGAGATTGTATCAAAACCTTACATCCGGCTTACCCTGAGCATGATGGAAAAATGCGGAGTACAGGCTAAGTGGGATGGCAACAACATCGCCGTGAAACCGCAAATGTATAATGCGGTGGAGTTTACGGTGGAACCGGACTGGACTGCCGCTTCCTACTGGTATGAAATGGCGGCCCTTATCCCCGGCGCGGAAGTAACGCTAAAGGGATTGAAGAAAAACAGCCTTCAGGGCGACGCCAATGTAACCAACCTGTTCGGCGACCTGGGGGTTACTACGGAATTTCTGCCGGAAGGCGTCATCATCAGGAATACAAAAAAG
Organism: Proteiniphilum sp.; assembly: GCA_031284475.1. Lineage (GTDB taxonomy): Bacteria > Bacteroidota > Bacteroidia > Bacteroidales > Dysgonomonadaceae > Proteiniphilum. The sequence goes on from JAISZV010000158.1 coordinate 4,336, forward strand.
AGAACCCAGAAATTTTTCCACAATTTTGTCAACGAACCGGATTTGGCGCAAACGTTTGCAGCCACTTGTTGCTTTATGGGTAAGCCGTTTCTTTTCTCCGGTATTCAAAGCCTGAAGATAAAAGAAACGGACAGGGTGGCCGCACTGATCAACGAATTGAAGAAGCTGGGCTATCTGCTCAAAGAAACGGAGATCGGGATGCTCGAATGGGACGGAGAACGTTGCTTGCCGAAAAAAGAACCGGCCATAGACACCTACGACGACCACCGGATGGCGATGTCGCTGGCTCCGGGCGCTATTGTTTCCGGCTCGCTCATCATCAACAACCCTAAAGTGGTATCAAAATCCTATCCCGATTTCTGGAACGATCTGAAACAGGCGGGATTTACAATTGAGGAAAGGTAATTTATTATGCAAAGTTTACTCCTTTTCATAGGTATTATCCTCTTTTTTATAGTGGCGCTCACCGTTTCCAACTACCTGCAACGCAGGAAGGGAAACAACAAAGAGCGCGAAGCGACTCCCCCCTGCATAGACCTGGGAGGAAGCGGCTGCTGCGGCGCACACGAAGTGTGTGAACGGGACAGCCTGATGGCTGCTTTTACAGAAGAACCGGAGTATTTCGACGACGACGAGGAGGAGGAACTCGACCAAAACGAATGAATATCATCGAACTGCTTGATTACGCTTTTTTCCGCAATGCTTTGCTGGGCAGCTTTCTTGCAAGTATCGCCTGTGGCATGATCGGCGTTTATGTCGTCACAAAA
>JAISZV010000164.1 GCA_031284475.1 Proteiniphilum sp.
GCGATTTCAACTCTCCGCCACAATAATGCATTGCAATAACAGGTTGCATTGCAAAGACCGCCATGATGGGGAGTAATAATATAGCTGCTATTCTATTCATCTGCACTCGCTTACCGAAATCTCTATAATCGGTACGATAAAAAAATACTTAATAAGTTTACAAAAGTATCAATTATTTTCTGACATAAAAATTAAAATAGAGGGAAATTCAGAATCCGAAATCGTCTATCATAATATCCTCCGCTTCTTCGTGTTCGATCTTGATGTTATTTTGTGACCGCAATCCCTCTACATAGACGGCTTTATGGGGAATGGCGGGACAGACATATTCGCAACCGCCGCAACCTACGCATATCTCCGGACTGATTTCGGGAATGGTCAGTATACCTTTATAGGGAACCATATGCAGGGCCTGCGTGGGGCAGTGTTCTGAGCAGGCGCCGCAACTTGTCTCGTCGTGGTAGACGATGCAGTTCTCAATGATCAGTTGCACCTGTCCCATTTGGGTATGTTTTTTTTCTTCTTTCGTCAGGGGAAGGATGGCTCCGGTAGGGCATACCTCTCCGCAGATGGTACAATCGTAGTTGCAGAAACCGTGATTGAAGTAGAGTTTCGGCTGCATCATTCCTCCCGGCCCGTATTCCAGAAAAGCAGGTTTGATCACGTGCGACGGGCATTTACTCACGCAAAGATGGCAGGAGATGCATTTCTCCCGCAGGTGATCGAAGGTAGACGCTCCCGGTGGAGCAATGGGATTCTGTCGTTTGAACTCTCTTTTCGGGAGCATTTCTTCGGGAAATATTTCCTGTGCGATAAGGTTTCCTGCCGCCAGCCCCGCAACTATGGAAGCGGACAGGAAACGGCGTTTCGACTCGTCCGCCGGTTTCTCTTCTTTCACGTTACCGTATGCAGGATTTATCGCAAGCGATGCATCGCCGGTTATAGCTATATCGGCCTTCTTTTTTTCCGGCCTGACAAAGGCGTATTTCATCGCGTCGCGCTTACAACTCTCTATGCAATTGAAACAAGCGACGCAACGGCTGTAATCGACCTGCTTGTTTTTCGAATCAATACAGGAGGCTTTGCACTTCATAGCGCATAATCCGCACCTATTGCATTTTTCGTCTACGAACCGTACCTTAAAAAAGGAGTATTTGCTCAGAAAACCGAGAACGGTTCCCGCGGGGCAGATAGTGTTGCACCACGTCCTGCCGTTGCGCCATGCCAGGTAACCTATAACTAACAGAGTGACAAGGGCGGTTACGAGGGAAAAGACGCTCAAGGTATAGACGCTGACTTTGTAAAAAGTAAAATTGTTGAACGAGGTGAAAATGACTTCCAGTAGATTGTTCCCTGCAAGATAAGCAGGCCGGAGCAGATGGGTGGCTATCCTTCCGTAAGCGCCGTAGGGATCGAGCAGTCCCAGCAGAAAGGTGAATCCGAAGATGAACGCCAAAGCCGTACCCGCCAGTACGCCCCATCGAAGTATGGTTTTGGCTTTACTGTACCGGTATCTTTTTTTTCTGTGAAATTTTTTGGAAAGCCACGCCACTATGTCCTGATAGACGCCCATAGGGCAAACGGATGAACAGTAAACCCTGCCGAAAATGAGGCTAAGCGCCGCCAATGATACCGTAATGGCGACATTGAGGGCCAGAAGCGCCGGGATCAATTGTATTTCGGCCAAAAAACCGAGGCAATCGGGCAGGGATTCCCTGAAATCCAGAAAATAGAGCGTAATCGCTATAAACAGGATCAGAGAGAACGTAATGCGAATTTTTTTCAACATGATACTTTCCTCCTTATGAATAACATAACAGGTGATTTGGCGCGGAGAGTACTCTCCTCCCTGGCGGCGGGCGCCGGATGATATTGCGGATTATACGGGCAAGAGAGCGGAGAGGATTATATCCGCACTCTTTTGATGTTCAGGTTGTCTAATTTCATTGTGCCGATGCCCAGTTCTTCTCCTTTGGCGATGTGGGCCACCTTGTCGAGCGGCATTTCACGCGCCTGATTGAAGAAATTGACGGCGGCGGTGTCAACAGCGACAATATCCTGGGAGATAAAGAGGCCTTTGGAGAGCACCACATCTGAGAGAGATTTTCCTCTTGGGCCGCTGGTCTTCATCAACCTGTACGCATCCACCACATTCAGAACCGGTTTCTTGGAATAGGTACATACGTCTGCAATACACTGTTGCAGGTCGTTGGCATGAAAATAACCCCTATCCCAGACAATTCCCATATAGTTCTTCATGGAGATGGTCAGTTGGGCGCCGCCGTGATTTTTCAGGATGGGCACATTAATCCATTTGTCGCTGTCCACGATGGCCTGGTGTATTTTGGCGGTTGTCAGGCTTTTTCCTTTGGGCAGGGAAACTGTTTTATAATATGATTCCTGATGGGCGGGTACCATTTTGGCGCCTGCTTTTTTGGCTGCCTCTTCGATACCGCTGGTGACGTAAGACTTGCGCCAGTCGTCGCAGGTATGGTCGAATACGCTTACTTCCGCCGCGCCGGCGTCGAAACATTGTTTGATGATTTCCTCTATCAGCTTTGGATTGGTATTGGCTGCCATCTCTACGGGCTGATCCCATCCGATATTAGGTTTTATGCACACCTTGTCGCCTTTGCTTATGAAGTTGCTTATACCCCCCATCTCGTCAATCGCCTTGCGGAACATTGCTTCCGGTTCGTCTCCCATTACCGCTACCAGGTCATATTTTCCGGCGGCGTTAGCGGTTTCAAACGACTGCGTGAGTATGCTCATCGCATCTGTTTCTTTCACTGTGGTAAAGGCCGCTCCCGTGAGAGCTACCGCTCGTAAAAAATTTCGTCTGTCCATAATCTCTTTTTATTTTGGTTGATCTTATATTTCTCTCCCGCAGGTTATCTTCTTTTGTGAAAATCCCAAGCCGGCCGATATTTCGTAGTTCATCAACCGTTCCGCTTTTAAAATAAAAGCGATCCGGTTTATATTATCCAGGGAAATCTGAAACAGGATTCGTCATAGAGCGAATAATCGGCTTTCCCATTTACGGCAAATGTTTTTATTTGCCCGGCGCCATGTAAAAGATCGATGGCGTATTGTACCGTTACTCCCGTCTTTATGCGGTCTTCCACCAAAAGGATCGATTTGCCTTTATAGTCGAAATTGACAGGAGAGATAAGTTTTGGGCTGTCGTACTTCTGTTTCTGATCCTGATCGCGCAGGTTGATCTTTAAGAGTTGTATTTCGACGTCCAATCGCTGATTGATGATCGCTGCCGGAATAATGCCTCCGTTGGCAATAGCCACGATCATGTCAAAAGTTTCATGAAAAGCGATCTCACGAAACCTTTGCATGACTTCCTCAAAAGATTTTCCCGCAATCATCTTATATTGTTTCTTTGGTTTTCTCTTTTCCTGCGGATAGACAGGGCTTAGAAATGCTTCGCCGCAAGCGTTTTATACTTTGGTCAGCGCTTTTAATACAAAATAACCGCCTATGAGTTGAATCAACATTCCGGGCACGCCGAGGCGGAAATCCTGAACGGCAACGGCAAAGTTTTGCGTCATGGCCCATTCTATACCGGTTCCGATCAACTGATAGGAGAGAACGGCCAAAAGAACGCCCACCAGGGATATTTTTCCGAACTGTTTTGCAGCCAGCGCAGCGGCGACCGCCAGAATAACCGATTTGATTATGATGGCCGGCAGTACGGCTGCGGGAGGCGCCCCGAACAGCAGATAGTTGGCCAGCGGCGATAAGACGGCGGTCAGTAATCCCACGTGAATACCGTATTTATAAGCGGCTATCAGCGTAAAGAAATAAATAGGCAGGAAGATGAATCCGCCTTGGGGTACAAGGTGTGCCAGTTGCGGTAAAAGCAGATTACCTACAATAAATGCCGCTGCGAACAGATAGGTCTTCGTGTTGCTGAGGTTTAAAGAGTACAATTTGACTGTTGTTGACATAATGTGTTGTTTTATATCGGTTTATTTGTTTTTATAAGCGTCGCCCCGGTTCTCTGGAAAGGAAATCATCCCTGGCGCCCGGAAATTCCTAAATATCATTATTCTTACGAATAACCTTTGCAAAACTATAAATTAAATCATTGAATTGTAAAAATATGGCAGTTATTTTTGTATAATAAAATAAAAATGTTATTAATCCACTGATTGTATTGTTTGTATGGGATATCCCGTAAAGGATTTTAGGATTTGGGCGGTTGAAAAATCTGAAGACGACAGTTACAATAATGGAAAGATTTATAATCCATTACTATTTGGAAGAAATTGCCTACAAGAAAATTTAACTACCACCTTCTAAGAAAGTGGATTTGATACAATGAATAGGGCATAGCCCTCAAATTTTATTTTAGATTCCCTTTTTCGTAAAATGTCATCTGTTAGATAAGATACAAGAAAATATTTTTTGAGGCAAAGCCAAAAGAGCATAACCACCTCCCAAGGAAGTGGATTTCTAATGTAAATTAAACAGAAGTAAGTAGTTCGACAAAATTAGTTTAAATGATAATTTTTAGGCTTCAAATGCGTTATTCCAATACTAACCGCAATGATAAGTATGGGAAAGATCAAAGATCATGTAGCTTAATTATGGGGACTTACTTAAATCTCTTTAGTACAATCCTGAAAGTCGTCCCTTTTTCCGGCTCCGATCTTTTCACAAATATCTTCCCCCGGTGATTCTTCTCCACAATCCGTTTCACAAGCGTCAGGCCAAGTCCCCATCCTCTTTCCTTTGTAGTATAGCCGGGCGAAAAAATCGTTTTGAATTTTGATTTCGGTATTCCTTTGCCGGTATCGGAAATATCGAGCAAAACCCGCTTACCCTTTTCAGATATATCGAAAGTAATAACGCCCTGTCCCTGCATAGCGTCTACCCCGTTTTTCACAAGGTTTTCAATTACCCATCCGAAAAGCGGTTCGTTCAGGTCGGCCCATACCGGCTGTTCGGGAAACCGGGTACGAAGAACCACTTCCCGGGAAACCCGTTTTTCTATGTATGCCAGCGAACAATTTATCGCCTCCCGTAGATCCGCAGGCGTCAAAGCGGATACGGAACCGATTTTGGAGAAACGCTCCGCAATCATCTGCAAACGGGATATATCCTTATCGATTTCCGTCAGCAATTGCCGCTCCACCCCCTTCAGCTTCATGTACTCCAGCCATGCCATCAGCGATGAGATGGGCGTACCCAACTGGTGGGCAGTCTCTTTCGACAATCCCACCCATACCCTGTTGCGTTCCGCCCGTTGCGAACGGTTCAAGGCAAAGAATGCAAGGCCGATAAAGAGGGCGATTACCCACAGTTGCAGATAGGGGTAGCGTTGCAGCATTTTCAGCGTATGGGAGTCGTCATAATAAAGCAGTTGGTTCATCTCATACAGTGCGATGGGATCATGTTTCCGGCCGAACTCTTCCATCTTTACCTGTAGATAAGGCGCTACGCCCTTTTCGGGTATCTTGAGATTACGTGGGGTCAACTTTCCCGAATTTTTATCATACAGTATAATGGGTATAGTAGTATTGCTCTCCAAAATCCTCAATACCAACGACATATCCATCTCTTCCTCCTGCGCCATCGACTCGGTGGCCATCGCCCAAACCTCTATCTTCCGGCGTTCCTCTTCCGCCAACTCCTTCACCAACCTGTTCGACAACCATAATGACAGCAGGGCAACAATAATTGCCAGAGTAATGAACAAAGAGGTAAGCGACTGCCGGTGTTGCATGGGAAATGAATAATGAAAATAACCTTTTAATTATTGGGATTGCTTATAAATTAATTTGAATGAACATCTCCTTTACTTTACGCATAATAATAATGTGGCGAGTATATCGGCCGGTGGAGAAAAATGGAAAGGTGAAATCAGGAATCGGGCGATTGAGCCGGCGGAGTGAAGATTTCAGCCGTTTTTTCGGGCAAATAACCGCTTCGTATCCGCCACTCGTTGGGATACAGATTATTTGCCCGGTTACCGAGATTCTTTACAAAACCCAACGGTTCCCCCTTATAGGTGAGAAGCAGATACCCCTTGGGCGCATCCTTTAGGGCGATCGCCTCCCGCCGCAGATAAGAGACAGCCTCTTCATAAGTCGCTTCATACCGGGGAAACGCTTCGGGATTGAGATCCTTGCTCATCGCCAACGCATGCGACGGAATAAAATCCTTTCCCTTTCTCTCGCCGATCTCTATCCCCATCGATACTGTTTTCAGCCGTTCATTCAAGGCGGCCAGGGTCTCGGAATGTACTGCTGGTAGCGCAACGATGCGATTGCCGGCCTCCACAAAATCGAAAGCCTCAGGAGATAATAACAGGTTCGTTAAAATTGGCCGTTTTCCTGCTACGGCACAGTTCAAACATGTTTGATTTGGCTCATTCGGCTTAACGAAAACGTCCGTATAAACGGAACGGTCTTTCACGTACGGCGATGGCTTTCTTTTACTTTTTACCCCTGTAAGGCCGGATACTGTTTTATCCGCTTCTGTTCCCGCTTTTTTGAGCACAGTAACAAACAATCCTTCCCCCCGCGTCTTATGCGGAAAAAAACGATAGCCGGTCACCCGGTCATTGAACGAAGGAGAGATACCCCATTCTTTCGCCGTTTCCACGTGTACAAACGTCCCGCCCGGTTCGCCCGCCGCCCCTAATTCGCCGGCCGCCCAAAGAGCGTTTTCCTCATTCTCTACGGTATTGTAGGTGCAGGTACTGTAAATAAGCAACCCGCCCGGTTTCAATGCCGGCCAAATATCATTCAGTATATCTCTTTGACGTGCGGCGCACATCTCCACATTATGGACAGACCACTCTTCCACGGCCGTTTCATCCTTGCGGAACATCCCTTCCCCCGAACAGGGAGCGTCCACCAGCGCCAAATCAAAAAGATGCGGAAAAGCGGAGAAATCCTTTGCCGTATTGTTTGTGACCATCACGTTGGGATGGCCGAATTTCGTCATCGTTTCCGACAACACATTGGCGCGCCGGCGAACCGGTTCATTGCTCACCAGCAGGCTCCCTCCGGGAAGGGCGGAAAGCAGGGAAACCGACTTCCCGCCGGGGGCGGCGCACAGGTCGAGACACGCCACGGGGCCTGTCGTCAACTCATTGATTATATGCTCCACAAACATCGAAGAGGCTTCCTGCACATAATAATATCCGGCATGAAAAAGAGGATCGAACGTAAAAGCAGGCCGTTCTTCCGGATAGTAACCCCATTGCGACCAGAGTACCCGTTGTAGGGGTACCGTCGCTTTCATCGGGTTACGCGCCGCCTTGAACGGGTTCAGACGGAAGCCGGCCGGCGCATCGCCGGCCAACGCTGACAGAAACAAATCCGTCTCTTTTCCGAGCAACGGCCGGATAGATGATATGAACTCTGCGGGAAAATTCATCGTCTGTTATTTTGAACGCAAAGATAAAAGTTTTTTACTTAATCCTCTTTAAATCTTAATCCTCTTTAAATATTGAGACCGCTTTAAAAAGTGCAAAATGCCGGCAAATCATTTGGAAAAGCCCTTGATTGGCGCAGGCTTTCCCTAATGAGCGCTTACTAAATAAAAATGGCTAGCCACTCGTTCGCAATTTAGTAGCTACTAAAATAAAATAAGTAGCCACTCATTTTTTAAGTAGTAACAATCTTTCATACGCTTCACTTAATAAAAATAGTATCTTTTTGCTGTAAAAAACTTTTTTCATCTGCGCGTGTTTGGAAACCGCAAGATTTTCATGTACTTTTGCAAAGAGACTTTATCATCAAAAAATTGAAACATGAAACGAATACTGATTTTAACGGGATTATTGTTATCCCTTTCGGCCGTTGCGCAGGAGCGTCCCGATCCGCAGCCGGCCCCCGATACCTTTGAAAAGTTCAACGTAGGTATGGCGGGTTACACGTTTGTCAACTTCGATCTCGACAAAACGTTGGAGACCCTGGAAAAATGCGATGTGAAATATCTCTGCATCAAAGATTTTCATTTACCCCTTAAGAGTACCGACCGGGAAATTGCCGATTTCCATGCCAAACTCAAAAGCAAAGGCGTTACAGGTTATGCCGTAGGCCCCATTTACATGCGTTCCGAAAAAGAGGTCGATGATGCTTTCGAGTATGCAAAGCGCGTAGGCGTAAAACTGATTGTGGGCGTTCCCAATTATGAACTGTTACCTTATGTGGATCGAAAAGTAAAAGCGTATGATTTTCATTACGCCATTCACCTGCATGGGCCCGACATCGCGACATATCCCGACGCCGACGATGTGTGGGAGAATGTAAAAGACCTGGATCCCCGCATCGGCATGTGCCTCGACGTCGGGCACGATACCCGCAACGGCAAGGATCCCGTGAAGGATTTGGAAAAATACCACTCCCGCGTGTTCGACGTCCATATTAAGGATGTTACCGGATCAACCAAGGCCGGATACTCCGTAGAGATCGGCCGCGGCGTCATCGATTTTCCGGCGTTCGTGAAGATGCTCCGCCAGGTAGGTTACGAAGGCGTTTGCAGTCTGGAACACGAGCGTAACATGAAAGACCCGTTTCTGGGGATCGCCGAATCCATCGGTTATTTCAGGGGAGTGATTGCCGCCACAAAGGAAAAACAGTGCTGCGGCAACTGTGAAAAAGAGTAAATAAATGGAGGGCCCGGCGCTTTATTTAATCCCTTCCCTGTTGGGCGACTCCCCTGCGGAACAGGTGATCCCGCCCTATAATACGGGCGTAGCCTCGCGCCTGAAATATTTTATTGTAGAGAATGTACGGTCGGCGCGTCGTTTTCTGAAGAAATGCAACCCCGGAATAGACATTGACGCCATCACTTTCTACGAACTGAACGAGCATACCGATAAAAGCAGGATTGCAGGCTACTTGTTGCCGATGAAAACGGGAGAGAGCATAGGCGTGATTTCCGAGGCGGGTTGTCCCGCCGTTGCAGATCCCGGCGCCGATGTGGTGGCTATTGCGCAACAGGAAGGTTACAAGGTTGTTCCGCTGGCAGGGCCCTCTTCAATTTTGATGGCGGTCATGGCCTCCGGCTTCAACGGCCAGAGTTTCGCCTTTCACGGTTACCTGCCTATCGACGCAGGAGAGCGGGCAAAAAAACTTAAACAACTCGAAGCAAGGGCGTACAACGAAGACCAAACGCAGCTCTTTATTGAAACGCCCTACCGGAATCCGAAAATGGCGGAAGATATATTGCTGCACTGCAAGCCTCAAACCCAACTATGCATCGCTATAAATATTTCATGCGGCGACGAGTCCATTGTAACGCGGAGCGTGAAAGCATGGAAAGGCAAACTGCCTGACATGCATAAAAAACCCACGGTGTTTCTGATCTACAAAGGATGAGCGTTACGCTCCGGGAAAAAAGTTTTTTTTTCCGCTTGGCATATATATTTCTCCTCTACAAAGGATGAGCGTTACGCTCCGGGAAAAAAGGGGTTCAGATCAGTCCCGAAGTAAGCGCGGTATAAATCGCTTCCGACATGGTATTGACAAAAAGTTTGTGGAAAATACTCCGCTTGTAATAGTTGATCAGGCTTCGTTTTGTGTTGAGCTTGCGCGATATCATCCGTTCATTGACCCCTTCTGCCGAAAGTTTGAGTATTTGTATTTCAATCTCTTTCAGCTTTATCTTCTGCTCCGAAACATAACTATTGAGTTTTCCCGAATAATAAAGCTTCAGGTTGCTTTCCGGGTAATGCACAGTGAACCGGTCTACGCCTTTCCGTCCGGACGGCCTCAGAATATTGACGCCGATTTTGGGGTATCCGTTTTCATCCGTCAAAACAGGCACGCCGTAATTGTCCATCTGCCGGTAATCGCCCTCAACCGTTTTTATCCTGAAGTTAGACGT
>JAISZV010000211.1 GCA_031284475.1 Proteiniphilum sp.
TCGGACAATTTCTTTTCTACGTATAACGCGCCGAGCGTAACGCCCTGGTATATCTTCACGTTGTTGCCGATCTCGGCGGTTTCGCCGATTACGATCCCCGTACCGTGATCCATGAACAGGTTTTTGCCGATCCCGGCGGCAGGATGGATGTCGATACCTACTTTTGAATGTGCGTATTCTGAAAAAAGCCTGGCAATAAGGGGAACTCCCAGCCGGTGGATCTCATGTGCTACGCGATATACGCAGAGCGCATAAAAACCGGGATAGGTGAGGATTACCTCTTCTAAGCTCTTGGCGGCGGGGTCGGCTTTCAGGTAGCAACCCGCATCTTTATAGAGCCGTTCCCGGAGTGAAGGAAGTTGCCGGAAAAACGATTCGGCGATCTCATTGGCCTTTTGCTCGCCGGTGAGCGCGGCGATGTTGGCGTGAAGTTTTAAGGCCGTTGTATGCAGGTCTTCATGTATGTTTACCGGTTCCTGACAGTCGCAGATAGGGAACATAAGAGATATAAGCGTTTCAATTACCTCTTCCAGGTCGCACTTGTTAATGGGAATGTGTATAGGTTGCGGACTGAACTGTTTGATTAGTTCCTCAATCTTCTCTGTCATAATATGGGTTGTTTATTGAATTATATTTGAACGAAGGATGTGTTGATATTGTGTTTATTGTATGTTTCTTATTCTTTCTATTAACTCGTTTCCTAGCGCCTTTTTGTCTTCAATATGCTTCAATGTGGCTATCACGAACGGGTTTTTATCGAAAGCGCCGCGCACGTATTCAAAGTCCATTGTCTGCTCCCGTATATTCCCGTCGGCGCCGAAGCCGGTTTTGAAAGAGAGGGAAAACTCTTTTTTTGCGTCGTTGTAAATCATCTCGTCGAGCCCGGTCACTGCCGCTTTCCATTTTTCCACAATGGATACCACATCGGCAGCAGTGATCCCGCCGGCTTTAATATTGTAAAACGATTGAATCTTATCCCAAGCCCAGGCCCATTCGTTCTCATAATACTCTTCGTGCAGTTCCCTGAATACATGGTTGACGTCTTTCAGCTTAGAGATTTCTCCCGATTCTATTTTGCAGAGCAGGTCGTCGATTTCCGATTTGGGCGCAATCAACCCCGAAACGTCTACCCACTCTCCCAGTCCCGGCGTTCTCCCCGGATCGAGCCTTTGCCTGATCTCCTCATTGCTTTTGAACCGGGTTTTCTCCAACCGTTTGATGATGGAATTTCCCAGGAATTTATGGACGATGATCTCATAGAGCTGCAAACCCCTCCGAAGTGACGAATTGGAGATAACGCAACTCTGAAAGGTATAAAATTCCGACGTTTCCCCGGCCACAACTTGCAGGTTTCGGAGAATATCAATGCCGGCAAATACTTTTTGTATCGTGTATGGACTGAGCAAATTAAAATTGATGGAATCGAGACGCTCCGGATCTTTGCGGCGGTCTCTTTCCGGCCATTTCCTTGCGTCGCGGATGGTACCCACGCTACGCAGGTTCACTCCCGGCGCGAGATGAGTGCCGTTGTCCTTCTCCACAAGGTAGGAAAAGGGGAGGTTAGAGGTGTCGGCATGTTGATAATGGCGTCCCAGTATCAGCGAGAAAGGGCCCACCTTGGCAGGCCATAACACATAAGAGTCGCTGGTTGTCTTGGCGCCCCGCTCAATGATCCCCTGGTGGATAGGCCCCAGTTTGTACATGTGATTGCTCTGGTTGGATCCCGATCCTGCGTTCATAAAGGAAAACATTCCGGCGATGAGGAGCGTGGATTTGTGATGGGTAACGGTATAGGGACCGGCGAAAAGCGCGCAGGCTTCCCCGTTCTCGCCCTGGCAATTGCTGAAAAAGAGGGAGTCGGAGGCAGAATAGCCGTGGTCGATATGGCAGGCCTGGCCGATGAAACAGCGCGAAATAATAGAACCTCCGTCAATGGCGGAACCGGAGCTGACGATGAAATCTTCGGCAATCACATTGCGCCCTATATAAACGGGATCATACTCGTTGCTGTTGATGCTACCGTTTTTCAGTTTCATTGCGCCGGTTATCTTGCAGAAAGGGCCTATCCGCACGTTTTTGATGTAACCGACATTCACAATCTTACAGTCGCGTTCAATGACCCCTCTGTCGGAAGCATGTTTCTCGCAATAATAATCAATGATCGCTTTCATCCGCTCAATCAATTTCGGGCGGTGGCGATAGAGGGAGTAGATATAGGCGAAATGGGCCGACAACTTGTCGTTGATATGCACTTCGCGTCCTCCGGTTTCATTCAGCACGTTGACCTGCACTCCGTTTCCGAATGTGCTTATCCCTTCAACCAGGATCACGTCGATATTCTGAATGAAGCAGTTATCACCGATGGTGTAGTTGGCGATGTAATTTTGCACATTCTCAATCATTACATTGTCGCCGATGGTGCAGTTATGGATAACGGCGCGGTTGATGCAGGCATGTTTTTCCAATCCGCCGGGTAAAGAGAATACCTTTTCAAATATTCCGAGTTCAACCTTGCCCGAAAAATGAGTTGCGCCTACATGGCGGGGGTCAAAACCTTCTTTTACGGTGACCAGTCCCCAGTCGGTACTGCTGCATCCGTTTGCCTCCAGCAGGTTAATTTCGGATTGCGTTAAATTTCTATGAAGTTGCATTTGCCAATGTGATTAATGTACCTAATGTGCCGATGTGATTAATGTGACAATGTACCAATGAAATTGAATGATTCAAACAATTATCAATTGTCAATTATCAATTGTCAATTGTCAATTGGAATAATCGTTCTCTTTTTTGATAAACCTGAAAACAAAAGAAAAAAACGAGGTCCCCAGGGAAGGGAAGCCTCGTTTTTCATATCATTTACTATTTTCCTTGAGCGCGTTAAAGATAAGTTTTTCGAGTTCTTCGGCCAATTCGGGATTATCTTTGATAGCCGCCTTAGCCGCGTCGCGTCCCTGGCCCAGTTTGGTATCGTTATAGCTATACCATGATCCGCTTTTCTTGATAATCCCTAAGTCTGATCCCAAGTCGATGATTTCGCCAGTCCGCGAGATGCCTTCTCCGTACATAATATCGAACTCCGCTTTGCGGAAAGGCGGCGCCAGCTTATTCTTCACAACCCTTACGCGGGTGGGTTTCCCTATCTGCTCTTCTCCATCCTTGATAGCTGTGCCGCTGCCACGGATGTCCAGGCGTACCGACGCATAGAACTTCAGGGCATTCCCTCCGGTAGTCGTTTCCGGATTACCGAACATCACCCCGATCTTTTCACGTAACTGGTTGATAAAGACGCAGGTAGTATTGGTCTTGCTGATGGCCGAAGTGAGTTTCCTGAGCGCTTGCGACATCAATCGCGCCTGTAACCCCACGTTAGAGTCGCCCATCTCGCCTTCTATCTCCTTTTTGGGAGTAAGCGCCGCCACGGAGTCGATAACGATAATATCTACCGCTGACGAACGGATCAACTGTTCCGCAATCTCCAACGCCTCTTCACCGCTGCTTGGCTGCGAAATAAGCAATTCGTCGGTGTTCACGCCCAGTTTTTCGGCGTAAAAACGGTCGAAAGCATGTTCGGCGTCTATAAAAGCCGCCACGCCGCCTGCTTTTTGCGCTTCGGCAATCGCATGAATGGCAAGGGTAGTCTTTCCGGATGATTCCGGCCCGTAGATCTCAATGACGCGCCCGCGCGGATAGCCGCCCACGCCTAATGCTACATTCAAGGCGATGGAACCGGAGGAGATAACGGGCACCTCTTCCACTTTCTCATCGCCCATCTTCATGATAGAACCTTTGCCGTAGGTCTTTTCGATCTTGTCCATTGCTGCACGCAGCGCTTTCAGTTTTTCACTGTTCTTGTTATCATTTTCTTCCGCCATATTTTTAGCTATATTTAATTGTTGTTGCTTGATCCCTTGAATTTCCCCATTCTCGACTTCTTGTCGTACTTTAGCTTTCAAAGATATAAAAAATAATTTAATGATGTGATGATTTAATGATGTAATGATTTGGGATGTATGATTTGGGATTTGGGAGCTTTGATGTATGATGTGTGGATGTATGGATGTATGAATGTATGGATTTTCCGCTGTAACCCAGGCTATATTCCATTTTTGATCTTTCGGAACAGCGTTATCATTCTCGTTGAATTCATAGCGGTTCCTGATGAGGTCGTACGACCTA
>JAISZV010000214.1 GCA_031284475.1 Proteiniphilum sp.
CGGCTTCCCAGTGCTATAACAACGTAAAGAACGCGATGGCTTGGCTTCAGGGCGAGACAGTTCAGCGGCGCCACTATGCCGAAACCACGATTCTTGAGCCGGTTTCCCTTAAAAAAGCGCAGGCTCTCTTGAAGTCGGGTCAGACTCTTGGCGATTATGGAAATCCCGGTCAGGCAATAGAATGGGGACTGCCCCAGGCGCCATCTGGTGTAACGCCGGCTAACATTAGGGATCTAAAGCTCTAGTATTTTTTGATATGTTTCCGCCGTATCATACGGCGGAAACATAACGCGAGGTTTTCAAAATATTATTCGAAGCCGGGTCGAATGCCAAAAACCCGCTCGCTTATCTCGCGGGGGAGCTTCAGAAAGGATCTTCCGGCCTGATAAGACGGCGGGGTTGAGACCCGGCAGTACAATAGATTTCCTTGCGAACGACGCTGCCCCGCCCTTTAGGGCGGGGAGAGTCGTTTCAACCAAAAACGTTTAGTAAAGAAGTTTTTGTTTGTAACAGCGTGAACGTATGTGTGCTTTTATCTAAGGTTAGACTTTTTGAATCCGGAGAACGAAGGACAGGAGTGGAAAAAGGAATGGCAGAGTACCGGCTTAAAATGGAAAATATCAGTAAATCTTTTGCTTCCATGCAGGCGTTGGATAATGTTGAGCTAATGGTAAAAGAAGGTGAAGTTCACGCCCTGCTGGGCATGAACGGCGCGGGAAAATCAACCTTGGTGAAAATTCTATCGGGCGTTTATACTAAAGATTCCGGCAGAATATTTATTGATGGCAAAGAAGTGTTTATCAATCATGCCCAAGATGCTATGGATTGCGGGGTTGCTACGGTTTATCAACATCCCCAGTTGGTTTATACGTTTACCGGGTATGAAAATATATCCCTGGGGGAAGAGTCCCGATCGTTTGTGATTAACCGGGATATAATGAGAAAAACCGCCCAGGAGTTAGCCAAAGAATATAGGATCAATATTGATGTGACCAAGATGGTTGGCGATATGAGGCCGGTTGAGCGCGAGCTTATTTGTATATTAAATGCTCTTTCAAAAAAATCAAAAATACTGATACTGGATGAACCCACATCGATCTTAACGGAAAAAGAAATTGAAATTCTGTTCGATGTGATACGTGAATTAAAAACAAAAGGTGTTTCCATTATATTTGTTACCCATCGGCTGGATGAAGTAAACCAGATTTGTGATAAAATTACCGTCTTCCGGGACGGGAAGAATATACAATCCCTTGAGGTTGGTAAAGGGCTGGATTCATCATACATCGCGGAGCTTATGTTGGGCCGTAAACTGGAAAAATTTTATCCGCCCAAAAGTACGGATCAGCCCAGCGAAGTTGTCCTTGCAACTCACGGTCTTTCACTGGAAAGGCGCTTTGTCGATATCAGCCTTTCCGCCAGGAAAAATGAAATCCTGGGAGTATTTGGTCTTGTCGGTTCCGGTATTGATGAGCTTTCAAAGGTTCTCTTTGGGGCGGTGAAGCCCAGTGAGGGAACTATAATTCTTAATGGTGAGGGTAAAAAGTTCCGATCTCCAAATGATGCAATCAAGAATGGAATTTTCCTGGTGCCCGGTGACCGGCAGACAGAAGGGTATGTCGGCGATCAAAGTGTCGAAAATAATATCACCATGGCAAAAATGAACAAGGTAACCTACAAGATTTTTGGCCTGATTAATGCGGGCGCCAAGAAAAAAGATGCCCTGAAAATGGTAGAGGATCTGTCCATTGCAACGCCTACCGTAAAAAAAGTGGTGGCCGAACTTTCCGGGGGCAATCAGCAGAAAGTTGTTGTGGCAAAGGGGCTTTATACCGACGCCAACGTGTATGTATTCTGCGAACCTACCGTTGGCGTAGATGTTGGCGCTAAATACAGCATCTATGAAATAATGCGGCAGCTTTCAAAAACATCGGCCGTTATACTCATCTCATCGGATATTGAAGAAATTTACGGAATGGCCGACCGGGTAATGGTCATAAATCAGGGAAAGATGAAGGTTGAAACAAAAACCAACGAGATCACCATGAATACGATTCTGGTACATGCAGTTTCAAATGCTTAAGAGAATGAAACGCCTGCAATGGAAATCGCTTTTGTTAAGGAGTTGTTATGTCTGTAACAAAAAATGAAAATTTTATATCCATAATAGGTTTTATTATTATCTTTACCGCCGTTATTGGTTTCTTTACATTTATGAACCCAAATTTCTTAACGGCAAAATACTTTCTGACGATGTTCAAAAATGTTACCATAATCGCCATCGCTTCAATTGGCTTGACCTTCGTGATTGCGGTAAACCACACAGATCTTTCTTTTTACCTTACCGCGGGTTTTTCCGCAATGTTTATGTCGTGGCTGATTTCAAAAAACTTCTCGGTGCCGGCGGCTGTGATTACCGCCCTTATAGGTTCTGTTGTATTCGGATTTACCACGGGCTTTGCCATCGGCGTGGCAAGGCTGCCGGATATTATCAGTACTATCGCTATCGGTGTAATTGCCTATGGATGTTCGTATTTATTTTCCAATGGACAAAAAATCTATGTGAATAAATCGAATATTTCATTTTTAAACGACGGCAATATTCTTGGCATTCCAACTCCTATTTTCTTTTTACTTTTGTTTTATATCATATTTTTTATTCTCATGGAAAAGACTAAATATGGTACATACATTTTTGCGGCAGGGTCGAACAGAATCGCGGCGCGTCTTTCCGGTATTAATACAAACGCGGTTATTATTTTTTCCTATATTTTATGTACTGTTTTTTCTTCTTTTGCGGGAATGATCAGTACCGCTTCCCGGGGCAATGGAGATGTCGCGACTACCGCAAACTTCCTTATGCCATGCTTTACCGCCGTGTTTATCGGAAGCGCGGTATTCAAACGTCCTAATCTTTTGGGGACTTTTTTGGGAGCATTCTTTGTTAGAATGATGATTGACGGCGTGCTGCTCTTGGGCATCCCTTACTATGTCGGCGATCTTGTGACAAGTATTCTGCTTATCATTTCACTGCTGATTTCAAAGCTTAATACCTTTGGTTCTTTTAAGCGGATACGGCTGGTAGCGGCAGTCAATACAAAGGGAGGAGTTGCGAAATGAATAACGGCCTACAGGGAAACAAAGGCAACGATATTATCAAAAAAATACTCACTAACTATATGCTGTTGTTTATCATCGCGGGGATATTTATTGTATTTACGATACGGCTTCCTTCGGGAAGTTTTGCGTCGGTATCAAATATTCTAAAGATTTTCCAGGTAGGAAGCGTGTACAGCATTGTTATCCTTGGGGTAACGTGGGTTATTTCGATGAACGAAATAGATACTTCCTTTGGTGATGTTGCCGCTTTTTCCAGTGTTTTTTCCGCGGTACTGATTATGCAAGTAGGACTTCCCCCCAACCTGGCGATTGTCATTGCCATTTTGACCGGATCGCTTTTTGGTATAATTAACGGGATTTTAGTAACCAAGGCGAAACTGAATTCGCTCATCGTTACCATTGCCATATCGGGAATAGCGAAAGCGATTGCCTATATTCTGGGGAAAGGTTCTTCAGTATCAGTTAAACAGGATAGAACTCAATTTTTCTACCAACTCTGTCAGGGCGCAACGGGTATTATCCCCAATATTTTAATATTCGGAGTAATCCTGGTTGTGGTGATGATATTGATTCAGGAAAAAACAAAGTTCGGCCAGTATATTTACGCAATTGGTGACAATCAGGAAGCGGCAAATGTCGCTGGTATCAACATAACAAAAATAAAGCTGATCGTTTTCTTTATATCTTCTTTCTTTGCGGCCTTCGGCGGTACGATGATGATGCTGCGGGGAGCGGCAATGCCGACGATTGGTTCGAATTTGTTTCTGGAGTCTTTTACCAAAATATTTATCGGAGCAACTCTTTATAAACTGGGAAAAACAAATATTTTGGGAACTTTTGTCGGCGCGGTGTTAATGGCAATGCTGGTAAATGGCTTGGCTAAGGTTGGCGCTCCATCGTATATGCAGCAGATAATTACGGGCATATTGCTTATTTTCGGGGTAGCGATAACAAGTGTTTTACAGAGAAGACGCCAGAGAGCATTGACACTAGAGGAGTAATTATGGCAGACAAAAGGGTTGCAATCGTTACAGGCGGAACCCGCGGTATGGGCCGTTCTATTAGTACGGATCTGGCAAAGCAGGGCGTAATAGTCCAGGCGGTTTACCGATCAAATGAAAAGGCCGCGCTTGAAACGAAAAAAGAAATAGACGCCCTGTCGCCCGGTTCGGATATAATCAAGGCTGATCTTGGCGACCCTAAAACGGTAAAGAACGCCGTTGAAAGCATTGCTCAAAAGCTGGGCCGAATAGACATTTTGGTGAATAATGCGGGAATATTTGATTTTAGCTTTATTGAAGATATGACGGAGGAATACTTTGACAATGTATTC
>JAISZV010000352.1 GCA_031284475.1 Proteiniphilum sp.
TTTCTGTTCTTCTGTTAATTCGTTAGATTGTTCTATTACATCTCAGGCGAATTATTGAGTATCTATTAATAATAAACACTACATTTGCAAAGGTATAAAAAAATAAATTGAATTAACAAAAAACGCTGCAGATTCAACGTGGTTTTGCATTTTTTGCTACGGAAATAATGCTTACTTTTGCCTGCTGTAATCTCAGTCTCTATTATTTTATGAACATTTCATCTTTATTGTCTATGAGCATTTCATCAACTATTTTACGATTCACGGTGTGCATCCTGACAGGGTTGCATGCTTTGGCGCTTATCTCATGCGAAAACAAGCGGCCGCAAAAAGAATGTATCTCTTTTGAAGAGATGCGGGACCCGACAAACGACACGTTGTCCGACTGGTCGAATGTGCCCAAAGGTTTACAGGCTTCATTCATAACGATTGACGACAAGCTGCCGAAATCGGTTGCGCCTCGGTTGCCCCTCAATAAGCGTGTAGCGGTTGCCGGTTGGAAAGGTGAAAAGGTATCGGCCCAACTACTGCTATGGTCTGCCGCGGAGGTTGACCAAGTGGAATTGGAATTTGCGGATTTTGCGGGAGAGGGAAGTTCTCTTCCTGCGTCTGTTGCACAGGCGCGGTTTGTCCGTTATGTGATGACCGATGAGTTTGGCCCCGGTTGCGGCCATCGCAAACCGGAAGATTTTGCCGCTTCGCTTTCGGCTGATATGCTGGATAACCTGGCCTGTTTTGATGTGGAGGCAAAAAGCGTAAGGCCGGTTTGGCTTACTTTCAACATTCCCTCCGACGCTGTTGCCGGGAATTATAAAGGCGCCCTGAAACTCTATGCCGGAGGGCGTTCGGTAGAGGATTTTGAAATAGCGCTGGAGGTGGTGGATCAAACGCTGCCCGATCCGTCGGAGTGGCTTTATCATCTCGATCTGTGGCAACATCCTTCGGCTGTGGCAAGGGTGCATAACCTGGAGGTGTGGAGCGACGCCCATTTCGAGAAAATGAAGCCGCTGATGCGGATGCTGGCCGGCGCGGGACAAAAAGTGATTACCGCTACCCTGAATAAAGATCCGTGGAACAATCAATGCTACGATGCTTACGCCGATATGATCGTGTGGACGAAAAACAAGGATCGGAGCTGGACGTTCGACTATACCGTTTTTGACAGATGGGTGCAGTTTATGATGGATCTGGGAATCGGTAAGATGATCAACTGCTATTCGCTGCTCACATGGAACAACCAACTGCATTATAACGATGCGGAAAAAGGCGGGGTGGTTACCGTGGAGTTGAAAGCTCAATCGAAAGAGTATGCGGAAATGTGGAGCGTTTTCCTGAAAGACTTTACCCGTCATCTTAGTAATAAAGGGTGGTTGGAAATAACCAATATAGCCATGGACGAGCGTGCGCCGGCGGATATGCAGGCTGCGTTGAAAGTGCTGGAGAGCGCTGCTCCCGAACTGGGCGTTTCGTTGGCGGACAATCATAAAAGCTACAGGGATTATCCGTGGATAAAGGATATTTGTGTGGGAGCGGGCAACAAGGTGACTAAGGAGGAGATCGCCGCGCGAAGGGCCAAAGGGTTGAACACTACTTATTATGTGTGCTGCGGCGATTCGTTTCCCAATATGTTTACCTTTTCCGCTCCGGCGGAACCGGTCTATGCCGCATGGTATGCCGTAGCTGCCGATTTTGATGGTTTCCTGCGGTGGGCTTATAACTCGTGGGTTGAAAATCCGCTGACCGATTCGCGTTTCAGGACATGGCCGGCCGGCGATACCTATATGGTTTATCCCGGCGCAAGGAGTTCCATCCGCTTTGAACGCTTGGTGGAGGGGATTCAGGATGCGGAAAAAATCCGTGTGCTGCGCAAGAATTATACCGAAGAAAATACGCCTGAGTCATTGGAAAAACTGAATCAGTTGGAAGAGGCAATCGGGTATTTTGATACGCTGGCGCCTTCCGGCGACTGGCCGGAGCGGTTGAACGACGCCAAGAAATTGCTGAATCCGATACGCCGGTAACGCCGGATAGAGGATCGGCACAGGAATTATGCAGGGAGGGGATGGTGTGCGTTACTTCGTGTCGGGAGCGGGCGTTTTAAGGCGGACGTCTACGAAAAGGGGTCTGTGATCCGACGCTGTTTGTTCATCAATTACCTGCGCCCGGTGCGTTGCATAGGCCTGTCCGTTGGCGGTATATCCCAGCACGTAATCTATTGTTGCGCGGGGTTTGACCGATGGGGAGGTGGGGTGTTTGGGATTGGAAAGTATCTGCCACTTGTTACGGAGGAATGTAACCGGTTCGGAATCGGGAGTGGCGTTGAGGTCTCCCATCAGGAATACCGGTTTGTTGTACGTTTCTATGGCTTTGGTAATGATTTTAACCGATTGGAGCCGCTCGTCGTTGGTGAGCGACAGGTGTGTGTTGACGATCACGTATTTTTCGAGTTCCACTATCAATGCGCTACGGGCTTCTTTTTCTCCCGGAAGTGCGATTTTTTTTACGGCGAGGGGCTTTTCCCGTGTCAGAACGCCGTTGCCGTATTTGCCTCCGTCGTGCAGGATGGAGTAACCGAAGGTGGCATACATGCCGGTTTGTTCCGAAAGTAGTTGCAGGATATTGATATTGCCGCTTCGGTGCATTACGCTGTCCAGCTCCTGTAGTCCCACCACTTCGGGATTGACGGCGATGATTAGTTTGCCGATCCGTTCAATATCCATTTTACCGTCCATCCCTTCGCCGTGATGGATGTTGTAACTCATGAGGCGGCGTGTATTTTCGCGCTGTGGAAATGTTTGCGCCACGGCATGGCTCAGCGCAAGGCTGAAGATTATTAAAGAAATTGTTTTTTTCATTGATTATATATTACAATTTGAAAGAAAATTTGCGATCTTCCGCGAATTGCTCCTTTAGCCTCTGAGCCGTCTTTGGAGCGGGCGATAAATGATTCTTCATCAATTAATACGGGGATGTTTGTTAATAATTCTGTGCTGTAATCCTTTGTTTTAGCAAAAAGGGTACTCGTTTTTTATAATGCAAATTTAATGTTTTTTATGCTGATACCATAATTTTGAAGATCGTATTTTACCAAACTTTTTTCGTAAGGTCTAATGGATTCCTTTCACTAAACAATATTGATTTAAAAATATCGCAGGTTATCCGCTGTGGAGCGCTTTCCGTTTTACAGAACAGCAAAGGCCGAAAATCTGTGTGCCG
>JAISZV010000043.1 GCA_031284475.1 Proteiniphilum sp.
ATGCGCCGCGAAGGATATGAGTTGCAGGTGGGACAACCGCAGGTGATCATCAAAGAGATCGGCGGGGAGAAGTGTGAGCCGGTGGAACAACTCACGGTGAACCTCCCCGAAGAGTCGGCCAGTAAGATCATAGACGTCATCACCCGTCGCAAGGGAGAACTGCTCACTATGGAGAATAAGGGCGACCGCATGCACATGGAGTTCATGATCCCGTCGCGGGGTATTATCGGACTGAACAATACCGTGCTGACGCTTTCCGCCGGAGAAGCCATCATGGCGCACCGTTTTCTGGAATTTCGCCCGTGGAAAGGAAATATCGAGAAGCGGCTTAACGGCTCCATCATCGCCGGGGAATCGGGGAATGCATACGCTTATGCCTTAGACAAGTTACAGGACAGAGGCCGGTTTTTCATCGAACCGCAGACAGATGTATATGAAGGACAGGTGGTAGGAGAACACAATAAGGAGGGCGACTTGGCGGTCAACGTCACCAAATCGAAAAAACTGACCAACGTGCGCGCATCGGGAAGCGACGACAAGGCCCAATTAGCCCCGCCCATCGTCTTCAGCCTCGAAGAGGCGCTGGAATATATTAAGGAAGATGAATATGTGGAGGTAACGCCTAAACACATGCGCATCCGCAAGATACTGCTGGATGAAACCGACCGTAAACGGACGGCGAAGAAAGGGTGATCATTTTATCGGCGCAATAAACTCCTTTAGGAACTATTATGGCATGTAATAGGGAAATTGAGGTGATCATTTTATCAGCGCAATAAACTCCTCGCGGGTTTTTTGTTGTTGAAAAACTCCTGTAAAATCGGAAGTGGTGGTAATGGAGTTCCGCTTTTCTACTCCCCGCATCTGCATACACATGTGCTGGGCTTCGATTACGACCATCACGCCCATTGGATTCAACGTTTTCTGGATACATTCTTTGATTTGGGTAGTAAGACGTTCCTGCACCTGTAGCCGTTTAGCGAATACGTCAACCACCCGGGCAATCTTACTCAGTCCGGTAATATAACCATTGGGAATATAGGCTACATGCGCCTTACCGAAAAATGGCAACAGATGGTGCTCACATAACGAGAAGAGGTCGATGTCCTTCACGATCACCATCTGCCGGTAGTTTTCCTTGAACAACGCAGAACGTAAAATCGCCTCCGGATCCTGCCAATACCCTTTCGTCAGGTACTGCATGGCCTTTGCTACTCGTTCGGGCGTTTTTATCAATCCTTCGCGGCCTTCATCCTCACCCAGTAGCGAGAGAATATCCCGCATATGGCCGGTAATTACCGATCTGTTTTTCTCTAATTCTTCCGAAGACATTTTGTTTTCTTATTGTACGGTTACAGCCTTAATGCTCACCGCTGTAATTTTGGCTAACAGGGATTTTCACTTCATCCACTACGATATACATTTCTTTTCCGAATGAGGGAAACGATTTCACCATTTCCTTCAATACCTCTTCGGCGTCGCTTCTATTCTCGAAGTTTCCTACCCTTAACCGCCAGAAAGGCGATTCAAAGAGAACGACCGTTTCAAGATCGGGATATGCATTGTTGATAAGTTGCTGTTTATGTTGTGCCTCATTTTTGGAGGTACGCTGGTCATTCCCGGAAAATGCCTGTATCTTATAACCCCGTATCCGGTAATATTGCGTCGCCCCGTCGTTACCGGTATATACCGTTCTGGGAGGAGTCATAGGACGCCCCAATACATGTGTAATACTTTCATCCTCATAAACGGAGATATGCCCCTTACCGGAAACAGCGGAGTTCAGTTCCCGCAGTATTTCTTTCTTTTGTGGTGACGATTGGGCGTAGGCGCTTCCGGTAAACCCTATCAATAACAGCAGGAGGATCGTATAGGAAAGGTGATGATTCATTTTTCAAAATTACAAATTAACCCAATATTAAAACATTGGCACATTAGTCACATTGGCACATTATTTTAATTCCGCAAAGGTAAAGAAATACCACAGACCCTAAGGGGATCTGTGGTAAAATTCTGTCAACCGTTTCAGAATGCCTCGATAATGGGCATAAATTTATCCACGCCCAATGAAGCGCCGCCAATAAGGCCGCCGTCCACATCGGGATTGGAGAAAAGCTCTTTCGCATTACCTGCATTGGCGCTTCCGCCATAGAGGATAGATGTATTGTCGGCGATCTCTTTTCCATATTTTTCCACCAGGGTCTTACGGATGAAAGCGTGCATTTCCTGCGCCTGGCCGGCCGTGGCTGTTTTCCCTGTGCCGATGGCCCATACCGGTTCGTAAGCCAGTACGATCTTGCCGAAATCTGCGGGTGAAAGGTCGAACAGCGATGCTTCTATTTGTGATTTTACCACATCGAAATGTTTACCCGATTCTCTTTCTTCCAACACCTCTCCGATACAAAAGATAGGAGTGAGTCCGTTGGCAAGCGCCAGTTTCACTTTCTCTTTCAGTGTTTCGGGAGTCTCGCGGTAATATGCGCGGCGTTCGCTGTGTCCCAGAATCACATACTTAGCGCCGGTAGAAGCCACCATCGCAGCCGACACTTCACCGGTATATGCACCCGATTCCTTATCGGCGCAATTCTGCGCGGAAACACCTATCTTGTTCGTATCGACGCTGTTTACCACACTTGCCAGGTGAATGAAAGGCGTACCGATCACTACATCGCAGTTCACGGTTTTGTTTTTCAACGCCTCGTTCAACTCTTTTGCCAGTTCAATTCCCTCTTGCAGGTTTTTATTCATTTTCCAGTTACCTGCCACAATGTTTTTTCTCATACAATATATTTAAATTTTCATTCCTGTTTTTCACTCTTCACTTCTAATTTCTCACGCATATCCGGTATCCGGCTGCCGTCCCACTTATTGATCACCGTTCCCTCTTTCAGCAGCATCAATCCGGGATTTGTACGGATCATGGTTTTCAGTTCCCGTTCATCCGCATGGCAAAACTGAAATCCGGTACGGTGGTTTTGTTCCCACTCCCCTACCGCATCAGCGGACGAAGCGGTCAGGAGATAAAAGGAATAGCCGTTTTCCGCGGCGTAGCGATGCACTTCCTTGAACCGTTCCAGACTCCGCAGATTCATCTTTTCCAACGAATAAGCAACCATTAGGAAAGTATAGGAAGGATCTGAAAGGATAATATCGGTAATATCTCCGCCAACA
>JAISZV010000307.1 GCA_031284475.1 Proteiniphilum sp.
CAAGCTTTCTGTTCCTGGGAACGAGCTTTCTGTTCCTGGGAACGAGCTTTCCGTTCCTGGGAACGAGTTTTCCGTTCCTGGGAACGAGCCTTCTGTTCCTGGGAACGAGCTTTCCGTTCCTGGGAACGAGCTTTCTGTTCCTGGGAACGAGCTTTCCGTTCCTGGGAAAATCATGCAAAATGGAGATTATTATTACATGTACCCTGTTAGTTGCCGATTTTTAAATGTTTCCCAACATCGGACTTACGTTAGTCTATGCGCTTCCCGGACGAGGAGCATATCATTTCTCTAGAAATCTATCCATCATCTGTTTGGCAGCGACAAAGGAACTGATTTCGTTATTCAGTACTTGCTGTTCGGTTTCTTTCAGTATGGAGACAACAGCGGGGTGATTGTAGAAGGCGTTTCGTAAGGCTTCGTTAATGCTTTCGTACATCCAGTACTTGGATTGTTCATTCCGTTTGAGGTAGAAATATCCGTTTTGTTTGGTGTAGGAGGTATATTCGTCTATCATTTTCCAAATTTCGCGAATACCCAATTTGTAATAGCCCGAATAGGTTAGCACTTTCGGGGTCCATCCGGAATCAGCGGGCGGGAAAAGGTGTAACGCATTGCGGAATTGCGAGGCGGCAAGGCGGGCTTTTTCCAGGTTATCGCCATCTGCCTTATTGATAATGATACCGTCGGCCATTTCCATGATGCCGCGTTTGATGCCTTGCAATTCGTCGCCTGTCCCGGCCAACTGGATGAGCAGGAAGAAGTCTACCATGGAATGGACGGCGGTTTCGCTTTGTCCTACTCCTACTGTTTCGACAAAGACCGTATCGAATCCGGCAGCTTCGCAAAGGATAATCGTTTCTCTGGTCTTGCGGGCTACGCCTCCCAGCGAACCGGCTGCCGGGGAAGGGCGTATGAAGGCATTTTTTTCGCGCGCGAGTTCTTCCATACGGGTTTTATCTCCCAGGATGCTGCCTTTGGAACGTTCGCTGCTGGGGTCGATGGCCAATACGGCCAGCTTGTGCCCTTTGCCGAGCAGATACATACCGAAGGCGTCGATAGAGGTGCTTTTCCCGGCTCCGGGTACGCCCGTAATGCCTATGCGCACGGAGTTTCCTGCATGGGGGAGGCATTTTTCGATGATTTCCTGTGCTAATTGCAGGTGTTCGTGTTTGGAGCTTTCCACTAAGGTGACCGCCTGGCTGAGGATGGTGATATTACCCTGCAATATTCCTTCCACAAATTCGGAGGGGGTATATTCTTTGCGTTGAAATCTTTTTGTAAGGTAAGGGTTTATGGTGGGAGCGCCGGATACGCCTTTGTTTACCTTCAACCCTTTGTATTGTTCGTCGTTTTCGGGATGTTTCATATTTTTATTTTTCGGCAGTTACTTTTATCAGGCGAACCGGCCCGTTCGGGTCGTTGCATACGATATGTATAAATGCTTCCAGTTTGGCTTTAATTTCTTTTGGCCGGATGCTCACTTTGTATGTTGACGAGGCTCCCGGTTTCAATTCTTTTTTTCCGCCGGAAATGTCTATCAATTCATTATCACATGTAACACTGTATAGGAGAAGGGGCGATTGGCCGGCGTTGGTGATGGTTAAACTTTCCGATTCTTTACCGCCTATGCCGATAAAAGGGATGATGCTCCCGCTTTTTTCCGGCAATTTACCAAAATCTAAAGACGTCAGCGTGAACTGGGCTACCGGCGCTTTTGCTTTTTCGGAGGCGGATAAGCGACTGAAGTTATTTATTATATTGGCGGCAATGTGGAGGAATCCTTCTTGGTTTTTCTTTTCTGAGTTTTCAATCTGTAGGGGTAAGAGTGTACTTATACGTCCCATCTTTTTGATTTTATCGGTATGGAACAGGATGGATATTTCTCCTGTTTCTTCCGGTTTCAGTGTATCGGGAGTAATGGTTACGGTAAGATAATCTATTTTTGAGGGATTTATTTTCAGCGGTGTTTTTCCTTCATTTTTTATCCGGATGGTTTCTTCCAATGATTCGCCCGGATATAACCGGCTGTATTGTATGGTTTTTGTCTGGAGCTTCAGTTCTCCGATGCTATAAGGGTACGTAATTACGGGTTGTTCCACCGTCCGGCTTTTTACGGTTCCTTTAATGTATAAAGTAAGTCGTTCGTTTTTAGCGTTACTGTGTATGGCTATGCTTTTATAGAAAGGGCCGGGGCGTCCTTTGGGGTTATAACTGATTTTCACTTCTCCCGTACTTCCCGGGGCGATGGGAGCTTTTGACCATTCCGGCTGCGTACATCCGCATGAGGCGGTGATGCGATGGATGACCAGGGGGCTGGTTCCGGTATTTTTGATTGTAAAACTGTGTGTTGCCAAACCTGCGGCTTCGGCTATTACGCCGAAGTCATAGGTTTGCATCTCCAAACTGATTATTGCGCTTTTTTGTGCATAAGCGAAGTTGTCAATAAGCAACAGAATAGTGAGTACCGTTACAAGGCGCTTTATATGCAGCATCCGGTGATCCTTTAAATTCCGTACTAAATTACTTCTCCGCGGATTGCCACCACTTGGCTTCCTTTTTTCCCATTACTGTATATGGATACGGTCTTGGCAAATGAACCCGGACGGCCTTGCGGGTCGTAAGTCACAAGTATTTCGCCGGTTTTGCCCGGGGCGATAGGTTCTTTTGTCCAGTCAGGAGTCGTACACCCGCAGGATGCAATTACGCGCGTAATAACCAGAGGTTGCGTACCGTCGTTTTTAATAACGAACGTATGCGAAACCTTTCCGCCGCTTTCTTTTATGGTACCGAAGTCGTAAGATTCTTCACTTACCGACAGAGAAGCGGCTGCATCATCTTGAGCCAAGGCTATGTTTGTTGCTAACAAAATAGCCGTAAAAATGAAAATAATCTGTTTCATCTGTTTGTTACTTTAAAAATTAAGTATTCTCTAATATCGTGCTACAAAGTTAATACATATTTGTAAAAGTACGGGTAAGTAATATTTTTTTATTCGCGCACAAGAATGAAATTTCCTTCCGTATGCGATATAAATTCGGGTGCATACATACATTGCAGGGTGGTTATGCCACCGTTGTAGCGTCCGCTTCGGGAAACGTAGGCTGCGTACTCCAGCACGTAGCTTCCTGCCGGGAGGTGGTCGAAAAAGAAATTT
Source organism: Proteiniphilum sp. (assembly GCA_031284475.1). Taxonomy (GTDB): domain Bacteria; phylum Bacteroidota; class Bacteroidia; order Bacteroidales; family Dysgonomonadaceae; genus Proteiniphilum. The sequence continues at coordinate 3,155 of JAISZV010000307.1, forward strand.
TCCGATGCGTCTTTGGGCGAATGGTAGCAGATAAGCCCGTCGGCAGAGGTCATGCCGGAGTGCTGACGGACAGGTTCCAGACAGCCGGGACGCAGGTCTTTCAGGGCAACATAGTCCATGTCGCGGTCAGCGCGGAGGGTTATAGGGGGTAAAAAACGAAACGTTCCAAGCCTATATTCGGAGGACCTTCACAATTAACTGATAAATAGTAAGATAAACGCGGATCGGAAAAACGATGTAAAAAACGAAACGTTCCTTTTCATGTCACATCATGTCTCATTCATGTCTCATTTTGGCTCTGAATTAGGGGATATTTTCCTCTAAATAGGACATTACAACACGAATATAAGGAAAAACCGCCTAATCAACAACCGATTTCACTACACAATACCCAGAAACGGCTTTAATCCAACAAAATGACTTGTTTTAAAATTCACTGGGGCATTCACTGGGGCATTCATTTGGGTATTCATTTTAATACATCCCACAATATGCTCATACAGGGTTTAAACGGGCCTATAATAGGGTTTTATGGCATTTTAAAGATAAAGATAGCCTGTGACGCTATCCGCTACCGGCCGGGCTGGATTTTGCATCTCCTGAAATACCTCACAAAAACGATTTATACCTATTGGGTATTCACTTGGGTATTCATTTGGGTATTCATTTTGGCTCGAATTATCCCCCCATAATATGCGGTTAGCGTACTATAAAATGGTACTTTTTGGCAGTTTACCCCCCCTCCTAATTTTATCTACGGTACGTATTAAAACTTTACCCTGGCCTGATTAATAGTATTTTATGATAAATCAGGCCAAAAAACCGTATATTTGTAGGGAATTAGAGTATTTACAGAAAAAAAGGAGGCATATAATGGATATTGATAGTAA
>JAISZV010000310.1 GCA_031284475.1 Proteiniphilum sp.
TTTATAAATACAATAATCTTAATGGCGAGCCGGTTTTGGCCAATAGCAATAGGGACACCGAAGATTGGGATAAACGCGCCTATTTGGTAAACATGCAGCTTTTTGCCAACTATGATAAATATTTCGGAAAGCATCATGTGTCCGGTTTGTTGGGCGCATCAAACGAGTCGTTTACTGCAGAGTCTAATCAGGTGAATATTATGTACACCGACTCCCAGTTAGGCATTCCGGGCGACGGTTCGGAAATACAACTGACAAATGCAAATGGCGATGGGATAAATACGGTTACTCCGATGAACACGGAGAGAACGAGTATTACTTCTGTTTTCGGCCGTGTGGGTTATGATTACAATGACCGGTATTATGGCGAAGTGTCGTTCCGCTACGATGGCTCGTCGAAATTTGAAAAAGACTACCGCTGGGGCTTCTTCCCTTCACTGTCGGTGGGTTGGCGTTTGTCAAACGAAGAATTTATGGACACCTACCGGGAAAACGTGGGCGACCTGAAAGTACGCCTTTCTTATGGAACATTGGGCAATCAAAATGTGGCGTCCTATCAATACCTGACCACGTATAGTGTGTATTCCAATGCCTATGCGTTTAATAATACTGCAGTGGCCGGCACCGGCTTTCAGGTAGGATCCGAACGCTTGCAATGGGAAGTGTCGCACACCTTGAATTTCGGTATTGACGCGTCTTTCTTTAAGGATAAACTGTCGATAGGCTTCGATGTGTTTAATAAAAATACCGATCACATTTTAGTGGCGCCGTTGGTGCCCGACATCTATGGTACGGCGCCGCAAGACTACAACGCGGGCGAGATGCGTACGCAGGGCTGGGACCTTACGGTAGGCCTTAACTTGAAAACAGGCGATTTTAAACACAATATCAGTTTTATTTTGGGTGACTCGTGGAATAAGGTAATTCGTTTCGAAGGCTTTGAAACCATCAATCCACACGAGGAAATATGGGAAATCAACCGTGAAGGATTGCCGTTCCGGTCATATTACGGGTATAAAAGTGATGGTATTTTTCAAACACAGGAAGAAATCGACAACTGGGCAAAACGCCCGGGCGTGGAGTTTCAAGTGGGCGATTTGAAAATACTCGACCGCAATGGCGACAACAAAATTGACGACAACGACTGGTATTATTTGGGGAATGCGTTCCCGCGCTATACTTTCGGGCTGACTTATAACCTGGCATGGAAAGGGTTTGATTTTGGCTTTTTCTTACAGGGCGTGCTCAAACGTGATATGATGTTGCGCGGCGAGTTGATTGAACCGTTCCACGAAGGCTACGGTTACACCATGTATGAGCATCAGTTGGATTACTGGACGCCGACCAATACCGGCGCCAAATATCCGCGATTGGCCTATGGCAATACGCTGAACTATGGCAAGGGCTACGGCTCGGATCTTTTTATTTACGACGGCTCGTATATGCGGGTAAAAAATGTCATGCTGGGATACACCCTGCCGGAAAGCCTGACTAAAAAAGTGGGCATACAAAAATTGCGTATTTATATCAATGCCCAAAATTTGTTTACGTTCAGCAATGTGTCATTCATTGATCCTGAATCGTCGGAATATGACAATAACATGGGTAGCGGCGGCGCCGACAGCGGCCGTAATTATCCGGTATTGAAATATTATGGAATGGGATTGGATTTAACATTTTAACAAATCATCAGACAGTTATGAAAATACAATTGATAAAATATTTGATTTGGGTTGTTCCTTGTATAGCTATCGTTACTGCTTGTAATGATTTGGAACAGGCCCCTACGAACAAGTTCACCGATGCGGAGTACTGGACTTCTCCCGAACGGGCTACGCAAGTAATGAATATGGCGTACAGCCAGATGTACAGCTTTGATAAAATTTGGCAGGACGAGGCGCTGAGCGACAACCTCATTGAGATGCGCGGCACCCCGGCTACTACCGTTATCCGCAAAGGACAGGCCAACCCGAGCACCTCTATTTTCCGGGACGAATGGAAATGGTGTTTCGAGGGAATTAAATCTTCCAATGTGTTTATGGCGAATGTGGATTTGGTGCCCAATATGAATCTGGCCGTGAAGGAACGGATGAAAGCCGAAATACGGTTTATCCGCGCCTACCTCTTCTTCCGCCTTTCAAATTTCTATGATGCGATTCCTTTCTTTTTGGAAGATATAGATATCGCAAACTCGAAGACCATTGCAAGAACGCCGAGAGCAACGGTGTTTGCAGGCTTGCATCAGGAATTAGACGAAATCATACCGGTTCTTCCGAAGAAAGAAGACCTGAGCGCCGCCGAGCGCGGACGTATTACGAAAGCGGCGGCAGTGGTGCTCAAAACACGGCTATACCTGATGGCGGGCGATATGCAAAATGTGGAACGTTACTCTAATTACCTTATCTCCAACCCTGCGGAATATGGTTCTTATTCCCTTTTTACTACGGGCACTGACCATTTCTCGGCTTACGAAAACCTCTTTACATCGGCGTTTGAATACAACGACGAGGTGATACTGGATTATGCCGCTGTGCCGCAAGTAAGAGTCTGGCAGAATTTTATTGATTTGGTGCCGCCTTCGGTAACGGGCTTCCGGGTAACCGGCAAAACGCCTACCCAGTCGCTGGTAGATTCCTACATTATGCTGAGTAGCGGGCTTCCGGTGAGAGGCCCTTATACCAAGCCGGAACCTTACACTTTTGATGCGTCGTATAATGATAACACCATGTATGCCGGGCGTGACCCGCGTTTGGCGGCTACCGTCGTCTATCACGGCAGCACGTGGAAAGATAAAGATGCTGCCGGCGCCTACATCGAAAAAACCATTAATATCAATCCGGGGTCGGGCGACGATTCCGAATATGGAAAGAGTGAAAACAACACCCAAACAGGTTATTATGTGCGTAAGTTGTTTGACGTGGACCATGGACTGGATCTTAAAATGCACAACAATGTCATTCTGATGCGCTATGCCGACGTGCTGCTGATGTATGCCGAGGCGTGCGAAAGAAACGGCACATTTACCGAAGACGTATGGAATAAAACAATACGGGCGATACGCGAACGGGCGGGCTTTACTTCTGCCGGTGCGTTGAATTATCCGGGTACCGCCGACCTGCGCGAAATTATCCGCCGTGAACGCCGTTGTGAACTGGCGCTTGAAGGCTTGCGCTACTACGACCTGATGCGTTGGGATGGGTCCGAATCTGCCACAAACTTGCTTAACGGTGCGGTTTACGGCGCTAAGATGGCCAGCGCCCTTACCGATTATATCAGGGTGGAAACTTTTCAATACGCGGCCAACAGGGATGAATGGTGGTCGTTGCCGCAGTATGATACGGATAAAACGCCTACATTGCTGCCCAATAATAAAGGATATTAATATTTAACGGAAACAATTATGAAGAAGATTTCATATATAATATTTACTATTGCAGTCCTGTGCGGCGTGGGTGCCTGCACCGAGGACATGAAATACACCGATGCGGCAGTGAAAGCGCCTGCCGGGCTTATGCTTCCTGCCGACAATTATTTTCTGGAATTACAAAGCGGCTCGGGAACGTCCATGAACTTTTCATGGTTGCCGGGCGCATGCGAAGACGGCTACCCGGTTCAGTACGAAATGGTGTTTTTTGACAAGGTTTCAAATGGAAAAGAACTTGGACGTATTGACGCCGGCGTGCAGGCACAAGTAGTGGTGTCGCATAAAGATATCAACCGGATTGCCGGAGAAGCCGGTATCGCCCCGGGTGAAACAGGCTCTATCTACTGGTCTGTGTATTCCGCCCGCGGATTGAATCAGGCGCTATCGCCTGCTACGCCCAGTAAATTGGATGTGAAGCGTTTGCT
>JAISZV010000110.1 GCA_031284475.1 Proteiniphilum sp.
ACTCTACCCCAGTCTACGAGCAGTTGAGCTACGGAGGAGATAACCGCCCGATTGCCGCCATTTCAACGTATCACTCTCCAGATGACCGTCTTTTGCGTGAAGTTTTAAGGCTTTATCCACAGTCGGAAAACAAAGAAACCGGCTTGTTCAAGTCGGCTTATCCTTCCCGCTTCGAGCCTGATATGGGAACCTGGTCTATGGGATGGATACAAACGCTACTCGATTATTACCTGATGCGGGGCGATTCGGCTTTTGTCTTGCAGTTTACCGGTAACATAGAAGGGGTATTGCGATTTTATGAGCGCCATCTCGACGAACGTACCGGATTGATTGGCGCAGTAAAAAATAAAAACTTTATCGACTGGAGGATTACGACAGGAAGTTTAATACGCCCTGATGAAAATGGCGAAATAAAACAGTCGGCCCTGCTCTCCCTTTATTATGCCCATACCCTCGACTGCGCCTCCAGGCTTTATCGTGAAACAGGGCTGGCAAGCCGTTCGGCGCATTGGGAAGAGCTTTCCGGAAAAATAAAGGCGGCAGTTTATGCCAACTGCCGAGACGAACAAAAACAACTCTTCCGCGATTATGCCGGTAAGGAGATTTTCTCGCAGCATACCAATATTATGGCCATTTTATGCGATTTGGTATCGCCACCGGAACAAACTAAGTTGCTGCACCGTATTTTACATTATGAAGGTTTTGAAGAGATGGCCAGTTCCTACTTCTCCTTTTTTCTGTTTAAAGCAATGGAAAAGACCGGAAACGAACACCTTTATTTGGATAATCTGGATTTTTGGTATAATTTTATCGACCGGGGGCATACAACTTGCGGCGAAACCGGATTTGCTACACACGACCGGTCCGATTGCCATGCATGGAGCGCCCATCCGGCCTACTATCTGTTGAGATCAGTGTGCGGGATAAAACCTGCCGGTACCGGTTTTAAAACAGTAAAGATTGAACCGCATCTGGGTGAACTCAAAACATTGAAAGCCGATATGCCCCACCCTGCCGGCCGTATTAAAGTGGAGTACCAACTCACGAAAAAGGGATTGCAAACCCGTATTGTTTTGCCTCAGGGCATGTCGGGTTCATTCAGATTTAAAGGAGCTGAAAAAATATTGACCGAAGGAGAGAACAGGTTTATTTTGTGACAAAAAACTTTTAAGCAGCATACCTGAGCGCAATCGTCCGGTTACTGAAAAAGTGGGGAATGTAGCTGAAAACAGAAGATTAAGAACAACTAAATAATATCGCACAATGAACAAACTTTTATTAAAAATCTCAATTGTAATCTGCCTGTTGGGTGTATTCCCCTATTTTACATGGGGACAGCAAGCAGTTTCCGTTACCAATTTCAAGAACAACCCCTTACCGAAAAATCCCACTTCGTTAAAAATACTGGGAATAGGTAATAGTTTTACGGACGACGGAATGCAATACCTGCCCGACCTGCTGAAATACGCAGGTATAGACAATGTAACGCTGGGAAGATTAGTACGGGGGGGATGTTCCCTTGAAAAACATCATCAGATATATACGTCGGGAGAAGCCGGCTATCCCCGCTATGAGAAGTCGTACCCGGGAAAAAATGCATGGGAAAACGTAAAAGACTCATGCGGATTTGTAGAAGCGGTTATTGATGAAGCCTGGGATGTGATCGTGATTCAACAGGTATCGGAACTTGCAGGAGTGTACGGAACTTTTCAGCCTTACCTGAATGAACTGACGGATGCGATAATAACCAACTGTCCCAATGCAGGCGTCACTTTGGCCTGGCAAATGACCTGGGCTTACGGCCGCGATTTCGACCATAAAAAAGTGGATTATTACCGCCGTGACCAGGATATCATGTTCCATGCCATTATAAATACGGTGAAAACCCTGGTTGCCGAAACCGGTATCGACGTAATTATACCATCGGCCACAGCAGTCCGGAATGTGCGTAATACCGCTTTGAACAATCCGCCGCTCGATCTGACCCGCGACGGGTATCACATAGACCTGGGCGCAGGGCGTTACCTGTTGGCCTGCACCTGGTTTCAGACTCTAATTGCTCCCTGTTTCAACACCTCGGTTACAGGCAACTCATTCAGGGTGGACAACGGAAATATTCCCGTGACGGACAATAACTTCGAGATACTTCAAAAAGCTGCCGTCTATGCCGTCAGCAGGCGTTTTGAAATATCGCCGCTACCTCCGGCCGCCGACGGGTTGTAATTCATAACATCTCCCGATAATATGAAAATAACATTTCTAACATGGGGTCTCAATAATACGTGACAGGACGGATAGAGGTCAAAAAAAAATAGAATAACAAACACTGCAAACAAAAAATTAAACCAATGAAAAGACGTGATTTTATTAAAACAATGAGTGTTGCCTCGGCGATTACGCTTCCGGGAGTCGGCAATCGCTTAGTATCCGCCCCGTATTCGTTACCGGATACCAATCACAGCGATCAGTCGCTTCCTCTTTGGAAAGGATTTAATTTGCTTAATAAGTTTAATCCGGGAAATCAGTCCGCATTTAATGAAAAGGAGTTTGAAATAATTGCCGACTGGGGATTCAATTTTGTACGGATACCCTTATCATACTGGTGTTGGAGCAGTGAAGATGACTGGTATAGCGTGGATGAGAAAGTTCTGAAAGAGATTGATGAAGCGGTTGATCTGGCACGCCGGTACAACTTGCATATCAACCTCAATTTTCATCGTGTGCCGGGTTATTGCATCAACAATCCGAGACCGCTGCCCACCAACCTCTTTGAAGATGAAGAACCGTTAAAGGCATGTCAGTTTCATTGGAAACTGTTTGCCGAACGCTACAAAGGAATACCGAGTTCACTGTTGAGTTTTAATCTGATCAATGAAGCGCCGTCTGTGGAAGATGAAAAGTACGACCGTGTAGCCCGCCGTCTGATCTCAACGATCAGGGAGGCCGATCCTGCCCGTTTGATCATTGTAGACGGTAAAGATGTGGGACGCACCCCATTGATGACAATCACAGACGTTCCAAATATCATCCAGAGCGGAAGAGGGTATGACCCCATGCTTATCTCCCACTTCAGGGCGGCATGGCCGGGAGTAAAGGCCTTAATGGATTTCCCCGAAGATGAATTATCCTGGCCGTTAAAAATGAACGGGGAAATAACCGATAAACAATCGGTCTATCGGGCCTCCGTAGCTCCTTGGCGCCCTTGGGTGGAACAGGGAGGGAAAGTACATATCGGCGAAATGGGATGCTATAACAAAACCCCTCACAAAATAGCTATGGCCTGGCTGGAGGACGTATTTGCACTGTTCGGGGAACAAGGCTGGGGATGGTCGCTGTGGAACCTGCAAGGCGATTTCGGCGTACTGAACAGCGGGCGCAAAGATGTAAAATATGAGAACTACAAAGGCTTTCTGCTCGATAGGGAGATGCTCGAATTGCTGAAACGAAGTTAAGAGGCAAATATCCAATAACGCAGCAATATGCCAATGGTGATAAATAATTCAAAATGATATGAAACCGGATACTCCGCCAGGCTTTTACTCCCGCTTGTGAATAAAGTTTACAGGCGGTAGAAACGTGGTTATTAACCTGAAATGATCTTATAGAGTTGTAATAATTTAAAATTTTATATTATGGCGAAAGTAATTGAATATATCTGGAAAATATGGCTGCGCCCGAACTTTTTGACGCAGGATGTGGAAAACGACTACACAGGCGAGGTTTCCACAATGGGGAACACGGTGCGCAACGAAGATATTGCGAGCCGCATCGTCAAGGAACGCTCCGAGTTGCGCTACGAAACAATTCTGGCAATACTCAACGAGCGCGACAGTATTGTTCTCGAATCGGTACTCGGAGGCTCGTCCGTACAGGACGGCGTGGTGCATATCGCGCCGAGCGTAACAGGCTTGTGGACAGGCTCGGAACGGACGGTTGACCCCGCGCGGCAAAAACCGTCCGTCAGCATTTCGCCCACAGCCGCACTGCGCGACGGACTCTCGAATGTGAAACTCGAAATACTCGGTTTGAAAGACAGCGGAGCATACATCGGACTTGTGACCGACGCCGCCACGAAATCGGTAGACGGACACGTCACTCCCGGCGGAATTATAGTTATCTCCGGCGACAAACTGCGCATCGCTCCGGCTGACGACCCCGAAATGGGCCTTTTCTTTGTAGATGAAGGCGGTGGAAAGACGGCTGTAACGCAGATTTCGCAGAACGACCCGAAACGGATTACTGCGCTCGTTCCTCCGTTGCCGGCGGGAACCTATACGCTGCAAGTCATAACGCGCTTCTCGAACGGCTACAAGCTGTTAAAGGCAGCGCGCGCCATTGTTTACGACACGCCGCTGATTGTTGAATGACGCCCTGCCCGGACTTGAATAAAAGATAACGCTGCGCCGAGCCTCGACGCAGCGTTACGTTTAACCTCGACGCAAGGCTGCGTTTAACCTCGACGCAAGGCGACGTTTAACCTCAACGCAAGGCTGCGTTTAGCCTCGACGCAAGGCGACGTTTAACCTCGACGCAAGGCGACGTTTAATCTCGATGCAAGGCGACGTTTAACCTCGACGCAAGGCTGCGTTTAATCTCAACGCAAGGCTGCGTTTAACCTCTATACAAGACTGTATATAACCTCTATACAAGGCGGCATATAACCTCTACCTAAGGCGACGTTTTACCGGCAAAAAACAAGGTGAGATTTTTTCATGGAGGAATAATTTTACGCTAACTTTGCGGCCGGAACAATAATAAAGACAAATACATGAATAAAGGATAAAACAATGCACAGAATTTTATTTTGCACAGTTATTATTTTCCTGTTTACAGGATGTTATGCTGCCGGACGTCCCGACGGCGAAAGTCAGTATCAGCCGTTTGCGCCCGACGGCATACCGTTTGTTGTTGCCGGTTCGACGTGGGAACCGGACGGATTCGGCAATCACCGGGTAGTCGTTTCAGACGGCGATTCGGTGGAAGCCGTAAAAGTTGTCCTGCCCTGGCGACGTCCGGACATGCGACCGGAAACCAAACGTGTTCATGTGACCGCCGCCTCCGGTCAAACGGTGAAAGACGTCGCCATCCTTGACTTTTCGGTGGAAAAAGGCGTGATTGCTTTCCGTCCGGAAGCAGGTGCAGGCGTTTATCATATATATTACCTTCCCTACAAGTTTCGCAAAGGTTATGACGACGCCCGCTATGGCGAGCCGTGGAACGATTATCTGTCGCCGGAATCTACCGCCGGACAGGCATGGGAGGAAACGGTGAAGAACCATCTTTCCGCTCTGCCCGAAGCCGTGCCGGAACGGTTTGAGGCGCGTTCGCGATTCGACTTTTTTACGCCGATGGGATTAATCGCCACGAAAGAAGAAGTGCAAGCGCTGAAAGCCGGTTCGACGGACGATTTTCTCGTGTTTCCCGAAGACCGCGCCTTTCCCATACGGCTGACTGTCATTCCGGCGCGCTGGGCGCCCGGGGCATCCCGAATGTTCGAAGGTCATGCCTTGCCCAATGAATACTACACGTGGCAACTCGGCGTATGGGCGGCGCGGAAGACGTTGGAGCAGGTGCGTTTGACCTT
>JAISZV010000113.1 GCA_031284475.1 Proteiniphilum sp.
ACCCTATTGGATTTTTTATCAAGATTATACTTCAACCCGATACCCATGTTGACGTACAAAGGAGAGATAAACGACGAGCGGAGGTCGTCCGAATTAACGGGATAGGCGTTGAACAACTGCGATTTTGCCTCCAGGTTGGTGGAATAAGACCATCCCTTTACAAAAGCATCTAAGCCAAAGTCGCCGTAATAGCGGATAAGGTCGTTACCGATGCGGTATTTTCGCAACGAATCGTCGGGAGCGTTAAAAACAGACAAACGCCATTCTAAGGTATTATTGAATTTTACTTTATCTCTCTGGTAATTAGCCCTTAGCAGATGATAACTATTGATGTTCAGGTTATTGGTACCCCCTTTGTGCCAGTTGTCGGAGAAGTAATTCTGCGCAAACTGGAAAGAGTGTTCGCCGGAACGCACCCAATATTTCCGGCCGATCGCAATGCCTTCAACGCCGGGAGTTTCGAGCGAATAAGTCGTCTCGGCTTTTATCAATTCGCGGAAAGGGTTGAATGTCTCTCTCACAATCCGGTCGTCGCCATTCAAACGCGGTATCGAGTCGAAACTTGTCACGGAATACCTGATCCTGTCGGGATATTTCATATAGTAGTCACGCCGTACGCTCCGTACAAAGTCAACATGTTCCAACCGGGGAGCAAATGTTTTTTCCTGCGGAACAAGCGTCCCTTTATCATGCTCATCATCCAAAGGATAGAACGATAACTTGCGGGGAAGCATCTTCCCTGTAAATATCATCGGCAAGAAAAGCGGATTATAAAAAAGCGTATCCCGGAACGAAAGCCCGCGCATTGAATCGAAATTATTGTAATTCGCAGGAAGTTGCAGCGTACCGTTCTCTTTTCTGAAATAGATGGAATCGAGCGGGTTCCTCACCAGGTAGACCGAATCCATCCGTCCTACCGGCACAATGCTATCCGATAGGGAAGCCGGATGAAGTATAATCTTACCGGGAAGCGTATCGGAAGGAAGCATACCGGAGGGTTGTTGCGGAGAGATGATCCCGCTCCCGTCGGCCTCCTTAAGTTGCGCCGTCCGGCGTTCAATCTGCTTGCCGATATCCGTAACGTCACGGAACAGATCCAGGCTATCCGGTACCGGTATGGAATCAGGCCTCTGGGCGGCCATACTTTCAACTTCCGAAGCTGTCGTACCTAATGAACAGACAGTTATTATCAAAAAGGAGAGAATAATTCGTTTCATATTTTTCAGCTTAAAAGAGGGCGATGTTACTTTCCGCAATCTCTGTCAATACCTCAAAAATTGTATAATCGCCCGCACATTCTTCCTGCCGGCAAAGATATAAAAAAATAATTGGGACTTACTGTTTATATGGGGTACATTTGTGATACAAAGTAAAAAATATCAACAATGGAGCCTAAAATAGAAAAAAACAGACGGCTTTTATGCTATACTTTACGCGGTATGATTTTGTGCAGGCGCATATCTTCCCCGCAGGGGCAGCGCTCTATTAAGCTTACGGTAAGGAAACGCCCCGCCGCTTACCTTCCCGCAGGGGCAGCGCTTTTAACCGTGCGCTTTAGCATACGGTTAATAGAATGTCGTCCCTATTGGGTAATAACCCAGGGACGGCGGGCGTATGCCAAACGGACAACAAGTAAAAACAAAAGTCCTGCAGCCATACAATTGGCGTTTTTTTAGGGGAGGTAGGAATTTATGATGAAAAATAAAACCCATATGAATCAATGTGTTAACAAACTAATATTAGCTAATTTTCTTGTTTGTCGGTCAGTAGTGATTTTCTTTTTCAAAATGCAAATCTAAGGTGCGGGACAGGATGGAGGGATGGAGAAAGTGTAAACCACTACTTCAAAACCTCGTTAGAGGTTTCCCATTAGTCTCAGTAGTCCCATTAACCTCAGCTCCATTAACCTCAGCCACATTGGCACATTAGTCACATTAGCATTGGCTCATTTAAATTATTAATAACAGATACGGTATATAAAAGAAAAGTTGTAACTTTGAACCGGTTAATAATTCATACGCCTTCGTCCGGTACGGCAGTACGGATGAAGGTTTTAAAATTCAAAAAACAAATATGAGAAATAGAGTGCGTTGCCTGATCATCGGATCGGGGCCGGCCGGCTATACGGCGGCTATTTACGCTTCGCGGGCGAATCTCGAACCCGTTCTTTATGAGGGGATGGAGCCGGGCGGACAGTTGACTATTACTACCGACGTGGAAAATTTCCCCGGTTATCCCGATGGAATCACAGGAACGGAACTGATGGAAGACCTCAAGAAACAGGCGCAGAGATTCGGTACGGAAGTACGTTCCGGCAGGGCAACCGCCGTCGATTTTTCGGTTCGCCCGCTCAAAGTAGTCATCGACGATGAGTATGCAGTTGAAGCGGATTCCGTAATTATCTCTACCGGGGCATGCGCCAAATACCTCGGCCTGGCGGACGAAACCAAGTACGCCGGACAGGGCGTATCGGCTTGCGCCACCTGCGACGGGTTCTTTTACCGCAGGAAAACGGTAGCCGTAGTGGGCGGCGGCGATACCGCATGTGAAGAAGCCTCTTATCTGGCGGGACTGGCGGAGAAAGTCTATATGATTGTACGCAAGCCCCAACTGCGCGCTTCAAAGATCATGCAGGAGCGCGTGCTGAACAACCCCAAAATAGAGGTCTTTTTTGAGCACAATGCAACGGGCCTCTTCGGGGAGAACGGAGTGGAAGGCGTTCACTTAGTAAAATGGATGGGAGAACCGGACGAGGAGCGGTACGATCTTCCCATTGACGGCTTCTTCCTCGCTATCGGGCACACACCCAATACAGGTATATTCAAAGATTTTCTCAACCTCGATCAGGTGGGTTATATCATTACGGAGCATCCCACTACAAAGACCAATGTAGAAGGCGTTTTTGCCTGCGGCGACGTGGCCGACCCCATCTACCGCCAGGCAATTACCGCAGCCGGAACCGGTTGCCGCGCCGCCGTTGACGCTGAGCGCTACCTTATGGAGAAAGGATTGTAAGAAACAATATAATACATGACACATGAAAAAGATTCTGTTACTTGCGGGCGTACTCCTATCGGGGACTCCGCTCTTTGCACAGCAGTTGGATGGAACTTATAAAAACGGCGCGGATTCCATTGCTTTTTCAAATGAAAAAGTAACATTCCGTATAAGCGGTTTCGGAGGGCTTTCTTCGGCGCAGGCGGGCGAAGGGAGTTATGAACTGGCCGGAGATTACCTGTTCATTCACACGTCGGATTATACCGGGGAAAAAACCTCTTTCGAGCTATTGGACGGTTCCCGAAAAGACACCTGCGTTGTTCATACGGTCGGCACGCATAATTATGCCATTCAGGGTATCTTGGTGGAGTCGCGTAATAAATCGGGTAAACTTATCAGCGGTAAGGTAACCGGCAATGACGGAAAAGTATTTTTTACCCCTTGTAACAAAATTGCCTCTATCTCAGCTACATCATTGGGATACAACGCTATTTCCCTCAATTACACTCCGGGAAAAGATTACCGGATCAGGCTTGCCGGGAACGACATAATAGAAAATAAGAGTGTGGTCTTGAAAATCAATTTTATTGACGAAGAGACCATCTCCCTGCTGATGCTGACCGATGATTATAATAGCGGCAAAAACAGGGACAAGGAGTTGCAGAAATTGGAAAAGAAGGCGCAAAAAACCAATAAGTTAGACAAACGGTATAAAAAGGTTTATATACCTTACAACAGGCGGAACTGATTTAATGATTTAGTGATTTAATGATGTGATAATGTGTCGATGCGTTGATTTACTGATGTGTTGATTTATTAATTATGATTATCGTATTTATTGCCTAATAAGCCCG
>JAISZV010000116.1 GCA_031284475.1 Proteiniphilum sp.
AAATACAAAGAGGGTGAAATCACATTGTGATACACCCTCTTATTCTTTTTGCGAACCAAGAGCTATCGGTTATTATTGTTAACCCTTATCCAAGACCGTATCAATAGAACCTGAAACGATTGTCTTCCACTCCCAGTTTATCTTTCAACACCTCTATCGACTGCATCTGCAAGCGATAGGCATTGTTGTTGAGCATTTGGTTTTTCTGCGCTTTCGCGTCATATTCTTCCGTTCCCTCCGTACGGTTGACAGCGGCAGCCACATACACGCCCATGTTACCCTTCACCGGCCCTACTACCTTATTGAGCGGCGCGAATGCGGAAACGGCATTCAATACCGGTTCAAGTCCTAATCCCGTAATATTCTGCGTAGTGAAACTCACAAAACGGACGGTATCGGTATCGCTGTTCATGGCTGCGGCATAGGCGTAGAGAGAAGTCAGGTTTTGCGCTTTCAGATCGCCGATTATTTTCCCGGCCTTCTTCTCGTTGACTAATTGGGTACGGATACCGGAAGATACTTCCGACAAGGGAGTCGTACCTGCCGGTATCATCCTTTCTACCCTTGCAATAATACGCAGGTTGGTGAGATCGAATTTCTTCACGGCTCCTACCTTCTTCTCATTGGCAGCCCAACTGATTACCTGATGGGAATCCGATATCTGCGCCAATGTAAAATCGTTTGCCGACACAGTAATATTGGGCATTACCATATATCCTTTTTCCGAAGCCAACTCATTGAATTTTTGCTCCACATTGGGCGTGGAAACAAATTGGTTCAGTTCGTTGTCGATATTGTTTGAAGTTTTTTCGCTCGGCAATACAGGCATATCGATCACAGCCAGTTTGTATTTATTGACCGGGCGTGTTCTCTCTTCCACCTGAAAGATGAGTTGCTGTCCGGGAACGGTTAATTTAACCGGGCGTCCTACAGGAACGTTAAACGCCGTTTTCACCATATCCGCGCCGAACGATGCAATATCTATTTCCCTTACCCAGCCCATATCGCCGCCATTGGAATTCGGATTGAGGCTGTTGGCAACCTCAACGAAAGAGGCGCCGCCGGCTATGGCTCCGTAGATGCTGTCCACAAAATGGGTGATAACGGAATCCTGTCCAACCATAGAGGCGTAGGGAACAGCCATCATCCTGATGTATACGGAGTCGGGCGCCACGGTTTTATCGATCAGTTTGTAAATATGGAATAAATCGCCTTCACGCGCAGGGCCATACATCTCGTTCACGGCCGCCGAGCGCACGAACTCTACTTGCGTAGGGGTCAGTATATGCTCGCTCACAAATACGTCACGATAGGGCGTCTGCGAATAATCGGCCACAATTATTGCCGGACTTACAGTATTGCCCAGTTCATCAAAGGCTTTACGCGATTCCGCTTCAACTTCCGCGTAATCCTCCTCGCTGGGGGTGATGCTTTTGGTAAAATAGGAAAGCTTTACAAGGGGCGCCTCCAACCTGAAAGATCCCTTATGCTTTTTATAAAACGCTTTTATTTCGTCATCGGTTACATTTACCGCAGAATCGGGAATGGTAAAATAACTCTTCATCGCATACTCAATATCGGCATTTTGTTGTGAAAGGCCGAATGTCGCCTCTGCCTCTACATCATTCACAATAACGGCATTAGACAGGAGGGAGATATATTTCTCCTCCAACCGTTGCGTCCTTACCATCTCTTCGATGAACAACCACAGGCTCTTGTAGCGGTCTACCAATGCCTGTTCCTGCGGATTGGGGGTCGGTGTGTTGACGGTATTGATAAATTCGATCAAGGCGTTCCGGTCAAACGCACCTGTCTCCCGGTTGAGGAAAAAAGGAAGTTGCTGCAACACCGGCGAAATAAATTGCCCGTGTACCAGATCATTCAGTTCCGCTTTGGTTACGGTGAGGCCGAGCTTCGCCGTCTGATTGCCGAGCAACCGTTCCCGTACCATCTGCTGATACACTGCTTCGCGTATCTGTGACGATATATTCTGATCAAGGGACGATTGCCCGCTTACCATCTTCTGGAACTCTTCAAACTCGGTAATCTTCTCGCCATATTGCCCGGTAGAAATTACCTCATGGTTTATGACGAACGCCTTATCCTGCACTTTTCCTAAGAATGTTCTCCCGGAAGTAAGTAAATCCCCCAATACAAAGGCAAGCAACGCCGCGCCGATTATAATGACGAGAAGCGTACCTTTATCTCTAATTTTCTGTAAAGTAGCCATCTAACTATCTTTTTATTGTACTTGGAACGTGATAAATTATTATAATTCAAATAAGGGCACGAAGTTAGCAAAAATAATGCAGACAGCGTTATTTTTTAAGGAAAACTTACGGGCGCGCCGGTCTACGGTTTAATTTTGTCGCTTGATTCCCCACTTATTTCAATTTCGTTACCGGGTGCAGGGCTCTCCTCCGGTTCTCCGGAATCCAATTGAAGGGAATCCGCAGGCGCGGTTTCGGAGAAAGGCAATTTCCCGTCGTGCGGACGGAAAATACGGTAATCGGTCATCGCCTGGTTCGATTCAAACCCATACCCTTTCAATTCCGTGACGCCGCTCTTGATCTCGATATAGGCGTCGGAAAAAACCCGTCCGTTCTTCTGATCCCAAAAGAGTTCATCGCTGTCGAATTGTTCCCCTTTCATATTCTCCACATGTACATTCTTCTTTAATCTCCACATCTCTTTTGTGTTGTAATACCATGCCGTATCGGCCTCAACGGTTGCCTCAATGTCAAAATCGGGGGTGAACCGTTCCAGATACAACCCTTCCGGAAAGAACGAGTAGGGCTCTTTGGCCTTATCGAAAACCAACCATAAATCGGCGACTAATTTATAACGGGTAATACCGGAATCGGAAATAAGCTGCGAGGCGGAAGTGGTGACCATGGTTGGCACCGAGTCCGGATCGTAGGTCAACGCTATGAGATTCTCGTTCTTGTCCTTACAGGAAAAAAGCGACATAACAACCACTGAAACAGTGATTGTTATGCGCCATAAAGGTTTTATGTAACGATGGTTTCTCAATATTTATTCAATTTAATCAGGCTATCCTGATTATCTTAAACGAACGGTTGTTGTTTCCCCTATCCAACCGGGGATAGTTACCGCCTCACCGGCTTTGATGCCCATCATAAAGGCCGTTTCGGTATCCATGAATGCGGCGGAATAGCTGTTGATGAGATTATTTGCCTTACCGGCCACGCTGGGGTCAACCGACCTTGCTTTTTGCAGTTTATCCACTGCCGCCAGATATACCAATCCCGCTTTTTCCCGTTCGGGGAAGATATTGGCGGCCGAACTGGCGTAAAGCTGCGCAATCAGTATATATGCTTCACCATTGCTTGGGTTGTACTCCAGGGCGTCGTAAGCGGCTTGTCTGGCCCTTGCGAAATTACGCTGGTTAGAGAAGATTCCGGCAATCTGCATCACATAATCGGAAGCTTTAACCTTGTCGGTCTCCATTTTGGCGGCGTCTCCGTAATACCTCACGGCCGTATCGTAATCCTTATCCCTTAAGTTCTTGTTGGCCAATCCAAGGGCGGCGTTTGCCGAAGGCTCAAGAAGATAGAGGTGCTCGGCGGCAGTGAAGTAGAGATCGGCGTCGGAACAACCTATCGAAGCCAAAGCATCCAGCACTTCGTTCAGGAATCCTTTATCGCCCTTATTGGGTTCCACCTTATCGCCATAGTATTCGGTAAGCGTCTTGCAATCGCCGGCGCCGCTATTGATAAATCCCTTTACAATACCCTCTTTTACCTGGGCCAGGTAATCGGCATTGGGTTCGTCATTCGCAGACCGGGCATTGACAATAGCCTGATCCACATAACCTGCCACCTTAAAATAGTCGGAGATATACCGGTCTTTTTTGGAATTATCGCTCAGGTATTCGTTCAAAGAGGCAACTATAAAATAAGAATAGGCGTCGAGCGGATTCATTTGGTCTTTCATATCCTCAATTGCCTCATTCAACAGATTATACACAACCGCCTGATCGGTCTGTTCGCCCATCAACTCTATGTAGTCGTAAGTCTTATAAGCAAGTATCGACCCTTTGGCGTCATCCGCGCCATAGTATTTGATACGCGTATCGTATATCTCCATCACTTTGTCGAGGTATTCTTTTTTCTTGGCCGCATCTGTTTCGGAAGCATAAAGCGTTTTGAAAATACGGGGGCCGTAAATATAGATATTCTTGCTCGAGGCAGGGCAATTCTCGTAAACGGACATCCAGGGTTTCAGCGCTCCGTTATAATCTTCCGCCTTGGCAGATGTTTGCATAAGGCTTAAATTCAAACGGCAGTTCACGCTATCCTCTCCATGTCCGTAAGGCGACTTCACGGGATCATACCCCGGTTTTTGCGCAGAGGCGGCTGCTACTACCACAATAGCCGCCAAACCCGATAATAATATCTTTCTCATATTCCTTAAGATGTTTATAATTTGTTTCATTCTACAAAAACGTCTGTTTTGTGCATTGGACAAAGTGTTAAAGCATAAGTTTAACCACCTGTCTTTTTTTATACTTAAATCTTGTTCCTGTCCCTTCCGTATTTCGCCTGCCTACAGGCGCATTCGAGAGAACTTGGTTGTTCCGGGGTTTTATAAAAAACAATCCATTATGTAAAGCATCAGTTAAACTGTCGCTTAAAGAACCAGAACTCGTTTATATTCATATTTATAGAGATTTTAAACATATCCTGGCGGATCATACGGTCGGCGTCGGGTTGCTGTCTTGTATAGCCAAACCCAACGTTGAGCATGGAGGTATGCCCCGACATATAATCCCTGAAAGGCAACCCCAATCCCACGTTAATACCGTATTCATTGAAACTGCCGGTACCTGTTGCCTCGCCGGTCACAGGATTGTTCACACTGAAATTACTATATGAGTTAGCGTATGAAAGCCCTCCCCTGAACCGTATGCGGTGAAAAAAATTCTGGCTCATAGGATCAATAACATACTCCATACCGGTATTGACGCGGAATGCATTATTAAATCGATTTTCCGGCGAAAGTTTGTCAAGCACGCCGGGATACTCTAAGTTTTTCCACAACTGGTAAGTACCATCCAGCCCCACCAAAAACCGCTTGGTACTGTATGTAATACCCGCGCCAAACGTATGAGGCAATTGGAAGGAAGCGTTTTTCAGCGTATCGGTCTTCAACACCTGGGAAGGCGATAACCAGGGATTCTCATAAGGGTCGCCGGAAAATAGCATCTCGGTAGGATTCACATCGGCCGAAGCATTCAGCTTAGGCGAATAAACAGCGCCGATCGTAACCGAACGAACCTTATTGATAGGATAAGTAAACTGAACGCCGAGGTCATATTTCAGTTCACGGATGGAATAACTATGTTTAACTTCCCCCACCAACCCCGAACTGGGAATAACTACTTTGCTATGCGAAAAATTACCGAACAGATAGGAGAGATTAGCCCCTACGGAAATATTTGCGACGGGTTTCCACGCAACACCGCCATATATTTGGCTTAATCCGCCCGTACCTCTGTATGTTTCGCGATATTGAATATTCGACAGAGAGCGGGTAGCTCCAAAATTATATCCCGTCTTTGAATAGGGAAGAAGGCCGATACTGGCTCCCACATTGCGCAATAGCGGGAACTGCATGGCTACGTAATCAATATTACCGTTATAAAAATCCCGCGGGTCGCTCGTATCGTCGTTCATCCGGGCAAGATGCCCCGAAATACCCATATCAAAGATAAAGGTGAGCGTATCGAGTTCCGAATATGACGCAGGATTGGCCCAATTCACCTGCTGGCTCCTTCGCAGCCCGTACCCAATTCCCCCCATAGCTTCCGCCGCACCCGGTACCGGATTCATTAAAAGTCCGTATCCATACCGGCTATAGGGTGAATTAGACCCTACCTGCTGTGCAAAAATAACTGCGGTAATCGTGAGAAAAGTGATCAATAAAGAGAACTGTTTTTTCCTAATATTCATTTGTTTTGGATTATAACCAACTCTTAGCCGCCTTGTTTCATACGGCTAATTTACTTTTTTATTATCTGACGTATGGAACTCACCATAATCATGTCCTTGTATAAGAATAGTTTTAACTGCGCCGGTTGCAAAGCAATTCATGCTCGTTTCATAATTTTTTAGCGCGTACAAAGATGACATATTTTTGCGATGTCACCAAAAATAGGAACGAACATCGTGTTAAAAAGATCAAAGTTTAATGTTTATAAACGATTATCCGCGGTAAGCTATATGTTGAGTTACTATTTTTTTACGCTATTCTTATAGCTATTGTATGAGACGACCTCTTCAAACGGTTTACGTTTTTTCGGCCTCAACGGCTGCACGCTATACCCTACGGCAATATCGAGCCACACCCTCTTTGCGCCGGGAATCGACAAGATTTCGCGCATCTTAGGCTCGTTGAACCAGCCGAGAATACAGGAACCCAATCCTTCGGCATGGGCAGCCAACGC
>JAISZV010000143.1 GCA_031284475.1 Proteiniphilum sp.
CCTTACATTCGCCTGTTATGTCTTCTATGCTTCTGCTGTTAAGTCCGCCGCGTATCAACGGAATCGCACAGAATGAGCAGTGGTTATCACAGCCTTCCGCGATTTTAACGTAGGCTGAACCGGGAAGCGAAAGAAGATTGACACGTTCCGGTACCGTCTCCGCCGGATCAACGGCCGGCTGCCGGGAGTTCATTAAACTGAACGCAAACGGCGCTATGGCGTCAAGACTGCCGTCGCCAAAGACAGCATCCGCTTCAACTAGTTCCAGTTCCAATTCTTTTTGATAACGCCGGGCAAGGCAGCCGGACAGGATAATTTTTTTATCAGGATATATTCTCCTAAAACCTATCACTGTATTTATAGATTCCCGTTTTGCGTCCTCAATAAAACCGCAGCTATTTACGATGATGAGTCCCGCATCATCCGGGTTTTCCGTAAACTCTGCTCCGGCTGCGTTAAGATGAGCGATAATTGTTTCCGCATCAACCTGATTCTTTGCGCAGCCGAGCGGTTCAACATAGTATTTCAATTTTTAACATCCAGTTTTTTACGGAAGCCGCATTTTTTGAACAGCTTCGGCAGACGGCAAAAAAAACGTGATAAGGACATTTTTTTCCCATGTTTGTTTAAAAAGTCTTTTACCGCCGCAGGCAGTGAGTAATTAACGCCGTAAATTCTTTTAAGATTGTCCCAATGTTTTACGAGCCATACATACATATCACCGGATGTTCTCTTCGGAAATATCGCGTGCATATTTTCTTCACTCATTATTTGAATTATCGGTTTATACACATTTGTGTACCACGAAATCAATGCCTCGCCAAAATCAATTTCATTGGTATGACTCTGATTCATATAATATTTATGGACTAAAATATGATTGTATATAACATCATAACGACCTGTCCTGCTGAAATCCAAATCATAATCTCCAGTTAATCCTCCGAACTGCGTTTTTTCGTAAAAGATTAGTTTTTCATACTGGATAACAGCCTGTCTGAGTTCAAGCTGTGTCATGGATGGTTCGATGGGAATTTTACAGGAAAGGCTTGTTACTTCCGCATCAATGAATTCCATCCCCTGCGCCTTGGCAACCGATACACGATGATTACCATCGCGCACAAAATAGACTCCACCGATTTCGTATAGCTGAATCGGCGGCAGTATGATATTCGTAAGATGGGCTTCGTCAACGCGCTGCCAGCGCCTGCGTAGATATTCGGAACGGGGAAAAAAGAATTTGTTAAAATCAAGATAACGCCCTTCACTTCCGACTATTAATTTTATCTGAACTTCTTGCATTCCGCGGTATACTTCCGTCTTTGGCTTTAGTATTTCTTTGACACTGTTGAATGAAAGCAGTTTATCTTTGTCCACATTCATAAAATGCTGAAGCCGTGAGATCAACGCGCGTCCCCGTGCGCGGGAAAAATCTTCCGCCGCCTGTAACTTCGCAATTTCATTAATCATAAATCTGGCTCCTCTATCACAAAATATCCGTAAGCATTTATTACAAGCGTTTTGTGATAAATAGTTTTCCGATTCTCTGATAAATCGTACAAATGTACATGTCCATGAATCAGATATTTCGGCTTAAAAACCTTCATAAACCATAAAAAGGCACTGAAACCCCGGTGACAGATATCGGATTTGTCATGAATGCCGTATGGCGGGGCGTGCGTTAAGAGCACGTCAACGGCTCGCCCATAACGCAGGCGGTTCAGTAAAAGCCGTGGAATAAGTCCGAATATTCTAAAGTACATTTCAATATTGCTAAATTGATTCCTACCTCTGTTATAACGCATGGAACCGCCCAGTCCGGCAATTAAAACATTACCCTCTTTTATTACCTTGCCGCAGGCATAAACAGTTCCAAGCCCCGGTATATTTCTTTTCATCGCAATCATGCCCAGTTTGTCAAAAAATATGTTGTTTTTGTAGTAATGAAACTGACTCAAATTATGATTTCCAAAAACAAAAAACAGCGGCTTATTCAAAG
Source organism: Proteiniphilum sp. (assembly GCA_031284475.1). Lineage (GTDB taxonomy): Bacteria > Bacteroidota > Bacteroidia > Bacteroidales > Dysgonomonadaceae > Proteiniphilum. The sequence goes on from JAISZV010000143.1 coordinate 2,000, forward strand.
CGGATACTACGAATTCAAGATATTCCAGTGGCAGATCTCCAGCAGCAAGCACCACATCAACATCAGCAAAACGCTGTTTGATTAAATCCGAGTAAACAAATGGGTCAATTGTATCCGACAAACAGAGCGCTTTCATCTACATATTAAATCTACCATAAAATTTTTGTTTAATCGAGACGGCGCAAAATAGAGGTGATGTCCTGAAATCATTGGATGAGAGACAGTCTCCCAAAAACCAGACATTTATAGTCAGAGCGACAACGATTTTGTGCATCCGTTCCGTTTTCGAGAAGCGTATCCCTTTCCTAACTAATCGTGCACATCATGTTCGTAGTGATAGATGTTTCCTTTCTATCTTTTGCGTGGTCTTCTTCGTTACCACTAAAACATCCGATGAAAAACGCTCATAATACGCATAGTTGCCATTCGTATATACTTTTCCTATGTTAAGCGGCTTAATCAATTCCAACAGCTTATACAGATTTTTGTGATCCCTCGTCCCAAACCGGAAAGCCACAACTTCCCCTGTATCGTGGTCAATTGCCCGCCACTGCCAGATTTGATGCTTTTTATCGTTTCTTTCATAACGGTGTCTGCGCGTACCCTTAGTTCCCGCGCCGTAGCCCGTATTCTCATCACCGTCAATCGTCCATTGGACTTGTTCAAGAACCTTATGGGTTCTCTCACAAGTCTCGTAAAATGCGCGGCATTTTGCCGTT
>JAISZV010000154.1 GCA_031284475.1 Proteiniphilum sp.
TTATCTTCTCCATTCAGAAATTTGGTGAACGCGATGGAGTGGGAGGTATCCAGCCCGATAATCCCGATTTTTATCTGTGCCTGGGCTATCAATAAAAGTCCAGACAAAATAGATGATAAAATAATTTTTAGTCTCATAATGGTTGAAATTTGTTTTAATCTAAAAACGATGCGCTTTCTTCATCCAAATATAATATAGCATCTTCTTTCGTTCTCAAAATAGTGGCCGGGCATTTTTCGCTGATCTCATCGTTTAATGTACGATAAACGGCTTTGGCCTTATTTTTTGCCGGCGCCATGCAAAACATATATTCGGCATTTAGCAGGGCGGGGATAGTGACCGTGACGGCATGAGTAGGTACCAACTCTATACCGGAAAACAGGTTTTCGTTTACCTGTTGTTGCCTGCAAGCCATCTCCAATTCTACCACTTTTACCAGTTTGGGATCGTTGAAATCGGCTACAGGAGGGTCGTTGAATGCAATATGTCCGTTCTCTCCGATCCCAAGGCAAACAATATCCACCGGATACTGATTCAGCAAACCGGCATATCTGTCACATTCTTCTGAAAGATTCTCCGACAGGCCGTTTATATAATGAACGCTTTTAAAGGGAACTTTGTCGAAAATGCGTTTTCTCAGGAAATTACCGAATCCCTGCGGTGCATCTTTTTCCAATCCTATATACTCGTCCATGTGAAAAGCATTGATCTTTTCCCACCGAATCCGTTTGTCGGTAATCAGTTCTTTCATAAAATCGCTTTGCGATGGAGCGGCGGCGAAGATTATATTGATCTCTTCATTATCCTTAAGCAGTTGCCGGATGGTATCCGATACATTGGCTGCCGCTTCTTTACCCATTTCTTCCCTGTCATGGAAGATTTTTACTTTCAACATTCCTTTAGTGAATGTGATTACATTCGTGTTAGTTTCCGTATATAACATTTCCTTCCAAGATTGTGTGTGAAACATTAATATTATCATCAAAAATAACAAAATCGGCGTCTTTACCTTTCCGGATAGATCCTTTCTGCCGGTCTATCTTCATGATGCGGGCCGGGGTCAAGGTCATCATTCTTACAGCCTCTACCAAAGGCGCTTCCGCTATATTCACCATGGTTCTTACTAAGCGGTCGGTAGTAGCAACGCTTCCGGCAAAAGCCGTACGATCCGGCAATTTGGCCACACCATCTTCAATGATTACCTTTTGTCCTTTGTCGAGGCTGCCCAGGATAGATTCTCCATCGGGCATACCTGCTCCCCGCATTGAATCGGTGCAAAGCGCAGTTTTGTCGGGGCCTTTGAATTTATATACGAATTGAAGAAGTGATTTAGGCAGATGTACCCCGTCGGCGATAATCTCTACGTCCATCCCGTCGATCAGGTAAGCGGCTTCGACAACGCCGGCATAACGGTAAGCATTTCTGCGGGTGACGGTAGACATGCCCGAATAAAGGTGTGTAATATGGTTGAACCCGGCGTTGTAAGCATCCACAACTTCTTCATAAATAGCATCGCTGTGAGCAATGGAAGTGAGGATGTTCCTTTTCCTAAGGACTTTTCCGAACTCCAATGCACCGGGCAGCTCCGGCGCCAGGCTCCATCGAACAATATCGCCGGACGCCGCTAATATCTTATTGTACTCTTCCGGTTCGGGGTTTCTGAGGTATTGGGGATCCTGGGCGCCCCGTTGGTTATACGCGAAATAGGGGCCTTCAAGATGCAAGCCGAGAAATTTAGCGCCTTTTTTGTTCTGTTTTGTCGCCGCCCTGTAAGTGTCGAATGTCTTCATCAACTCTTCTGTGGTACTGGTGAGGGTAGTGGGCAGCAGCGCGGTAGTTCCGTGTTTGGCATGTGTTTCCGCCGCTCCGAGGTATGCCTCGACAGTTCCATCCATAAAATCGTGACCGCCGCCACCGTGGGTGTGAATATCGATGAAGCCGGGCGACACATATTCGTTGTGGGCGTCGATCACGCGATCTCTGTCCCCGAAAATAACTTCCTTCCGGTTTAGAATATCCACTATTTTTCCATTCTCACATACAATAGTCAGATTTTCTTCTATCCTGTCAGGGAAGATGACCTTTCCGTTTTTTATGATGAGTCGATTGTTCATGTAAACTAAAAACTAAAAACTAAAAATTTGGGATTTGGGAAACTTTTTTACCATTCCACCTCCACATTATTCTTATTGGCATATTATTCACATTGGCACATTAGTGTTTTCTCCATGATTTGATCCTATATCCTTTGGCAGCGTACCAAACAATGTAGGCAAAACAGGGAATAAGTATCCAATATGCCTGTTTCATCGCTTCAAAAGGAGATAACGATGAGTTCAACTCCACAAAAGCGTTATAAACAATCGGCATAATTGCGCTACCGCTTAAGGCCATTACCAGGAAAGCGGAACCCAGATTAGTGTATTTGCCTAATCCGTTGATGGCTAACGGCCAGATACCGGCATACAGCAAGGCATTCGGAAGTCCCATTATCACCAAATACCAAAGTGAAATATCGGTAGTGATACCAAGAAACCGGAATGTCCCGGATGTGATTATTATCATTGCAGACAATACCAGATTGATAGAAGCGCAAATTAAAAGGGCGTTCCGTTGTTTCAGGTATTTAGGGATAAGGGCGATTCCTAAAAAATAGCCGATGAACGTCAGGAACATAGTATACGAGGGGATATTCTGCGCAGGCCCTGCGAGGCTCTCTCCCATGGATCCTGCATATTTAATACTGGTTCCCAGTGCGATCATTTGCGTCCCTATATGAAAGAACATGGCAAGCACCCCTAAAATAAGCGCCGGATATTGCAAAATGGATTTATGGGAATTTTCATCTTGTTCAGACCGCTTATTTACTACTGAGGGATCCAGCTCAGGTAAGGGTGAGTAACGGACAATTATACCAAAGGCAAACAGGGCAATGGCCAAGATGAGATAAGGCGTCATTACTCCCTTTATCAGGGTATCTAAAGCTGTTTCCAGAGCTGTTCCGGCGTAATTTCCCGCTTCAATCTCCCGCATAAGGACTTTGTCGGATTCCCGGATAACGACGGCTGCAAATATAAGATTGGCAATCACGCCTGCCAGTTTGTTGCCGGTACCTACAATACTCATCCGTTTGGCGGCGCTTTCGATGGGCCCTACAATGGTTACGTAAGGATTGGCGGCAGATTGCAGGATGGCCAGTCCCACACCCAACAGGAACAGTCCCAGAAGAAATATTTGATAGATGCGCCAGTAGGCTGCCGGAACAAAAAGCAATGCTCCTATCGACATACACCATAATCCAAGCATCATTCCCTTCTTATAACCCACTTTATTCAGCAGAAGGGAGGAAGGGATTGCCATGATCAGATAAGCGATATAAAAGGCAAATGTCACCAGATACGACTGGAAATTTGATAATTGGAGCGTTAACTGGAAGTAAGGTATTAAAATGGTGTTAACCCATGATACCAATCCGAAAATAAAAAACAGTAATGCCAATATTATCATCGACTTGATCGTAGTATTCCTGTCTTGTATATGGTTGATCTGAGGACTGTTGCTCATATTGTTATAAATTGAAAAAGGTGTAGTGTTGTTTTAATGTTACTTAAAGTACAAAGTTATTTTTTTATGTGATTGGAAAATGCTTTAAAAACGTAATTCAGTTTTCAAATAACGTTGCGACGTATATTTGACCGGTATAGCGGCAGGTCTATCCGCCGCTTTCAAATAAGGCTATTTCGTCTGAGAATCACTATATCTTTTACGGTATTCAATAGGGGTATAACCTTTTATTTTTTTAAATATCCTGGCGACATTTTTACAGTCATTGAATCCGGATTCCAATGCCAGGTCGAACAGTGTCCTGTCGGTAGTAACCAATAAATGAGCAAAATAATCGACCCTGCAACTTAGGATAAACTGATAAATGGAAGTACCCATTTCGTCTTTGAATTTTACTTCCAGATTACGCCGGGAGAGGGGTACCAATTCGGTGAGTTTCTCAATGTTGATGTCAGAAATGAAATTATCTTCTATAAAATTTACTACTTTGAAAATATATTCATTTGCAATATCGTATTTCTCCGTTGATTTCCGAAGCTCTAACCTGGTCGGACGGATGATGATATTGAACGGATCTTTGATCTCCCCGTTGATCATCCTGTCTATCAGCCTGCCTGCCTCGTATCCGCCCTTTTCTACGTCGGTCACAATGGAAGAAATAGGCGGATCGGACAGATTACAGATCAGTTCGTCGTTATCCACTCCCAGCAAAGCAATATCTTCGGGAATTCTGATATTATTGATCTTGCATATCTGTGATATTCTCAGTGCGAAATTATCGTCGCATGCAAACAGTCCCGCGGGTTTGGGTAGTGATAAGAGCCATTCATCGAGTTGTATATGGCTGGTACTCCATTCCTCTCCATCCAGATTTTCACTCTCGAAGTAGTAATAATTTCCTCCCGCTTTTTCTATTTGAGATCTGAACCCTTCCGCCCTTTCACGCGACCAGACTACGCCTTTATTCCCGTAAAATGCAAAATTCCGGTAGCGTCTTTTAATGAAGAATTGCGCCGCCATTTCTCCGGTACCGAAATAATCTCCGGTCAGATTGGAGAAACAGGAACTCCGTTCTTTGTAATTCTGTCGCAAGATAGGACTATTCAAAGCGGCCAGGAGATTTGTCCCTTCATGATCCCATCGCGCCACAATAGCGTCGGCTTCCCATTCTTTGGCCCATTCCACAATACCCTCTTTGCCGTATAATGTTTTATAATAGGAGGGTAAACGATAAAAGATCCAGGGGCCATGTTCTTTGGAATATTGGATCAGTCCCTTTAATAACCGACGACTGAATTCGCTGGAGTAATCAATCAGGATAAGTATTTTTAGCATAGCGGTCAAATTTATTACAATTAGTCGTTTCCTTATTTAGCGCAACGAAACACTCAATTACCGAAAAATATCTGATTTACCCCTCAAATATAGACATTTTTTTATATAACCCCAAAATTAAATAAAAAAAGAGGCCCCCTCGATCGAGAAGGCCTCTTTTATATTGGTTAACCTGATACCATCATTAAGGTAAAAAAGATTGTTTTAGGTTATCGGCACAAAGATAGGGTGCTATTTTGAATCTGCAAAATAAAAAAATATGTTATAAGACATATTTTTGCAACATATTTTTGCGCTGATAATGTTTATACTTCACGCTGCCATGTTTTGTGCATTGGAATCGTCAAAAAATTGGAAGTTTAACGCTAATAACTTATTTAACTCCGAACAATATTTAGTACTGACCGTATTGAAAAAATCCGTC
>JAISZV010000315.1 GCA_031284475.1 Proteiniphilum sp.
GTGGCAATAGTTTCGGCGGCATTTGCAAACGGATCGCCGGGACCGGCTATACCTACCACACTCATATTGGGTATCTTTTCTCTGAGCGCTTTGAGGTAATGCGCGGCCTGCATCGGCGATAGAACGGCGCTTGTTACACCCGGGCGGCTTTCGTTGCAGCAATCGTATTTGCGGTTACAGTAGTTGCACTGAACGTTACACTTCGGCGCTACGGGAAGATGCACCCGTGCATATTTATGTTTTATTTCGGCATTGAAACACGGATGTTTACTCAGATCTTTCATTTCTTTCGTCTTTAAATTTACATATATTTGTACCCCACGGACGATTGCCGTTGTTTGTCTTCTAAAAGCGTGTTAACGATTTCTTCAAACAAAATCAAGCTCCCTTCATAACCCAAACACCGGCTATGCTGCGCCCCCAGTCTATCGTGTATCGGGAATCCTGTGCGAACGAGCGGGATATTCATTTTCCTGGCAATGTAGTAACCTTTGCTGTTGCCGATCATTAAATCGGGATGTAGCGATTGCATTATCTCTTCCATTTGTTCAAAACTGAATCCCTGCCCTACAACCATATCTTCGTAATACAAATCGCCCAATACGCTTTTCAACGTATTTTTCAATTTTCCGCTCTCTCCACCCGATGCGCAAAGTACGGGAATAAGCCCGATCTCGGCGGCAAAGGCCGCTAATGCCACAACCATATCCTCTTCACCGTATATGACCGCCTGTTTGTTTGCAACGTATTTATGCCCATCGATATACAGATCGACAAGGCGACCCCGTTGCTTACGGTACTTTTCCGGTATGGGATTCTTCGATATATCCGAAAGCAGATTGAAAAAACGGTCGGTTTCGTTGATCCCGACAGGCAACCCGATACGCCGGTTGATTACATCAAAATGTTCTTCCAGAAACTCCCCTGCCGAAACGCGGTTCTTACCGCCGGAATTGAGGATATATCCCAATTCCAGCGACATGAGGGCCAGCCCCGTTCTCCTTATATCTTCCGGTTTTGTTCCTCCATCCGGTATTCGCCGGTATTTTTCCCATGAAGTTCCATCGAGCGTATCGGAATAATCGGGAAAAATCACCGTGTCCAGTCCGAAATCGGAACTGATTTCTTTTAAATGCCGGATATCTTCGGGCGAAATAAAATTGGCAAAAAGATTAATATGCCTGCCCGGTTCTCCTTGCGCACCGGCCAATGCTTTTACTGTAGCAAATACGGCCTGATGGAATCCTTCATAATGCGTGCCGGCGTAACTCGGTGTGGACGCATAGATCATTTCCGGCAGGTTTTTTTCGTCGGAATGGATACTTTTGTATTCATTAATAAGCCGTTGCACATCTTCGCCTATGGTCTCGCTCAGGCAGGTGCTGGCAATCGCGATCACTTTCGGATGGTACTGGCTGATAATATTATCGATTCCTGCATTGAAATTCTTGTTTCCGCCGAATATGGTTGTTTCTTCGCTGAAGTTGGAAGATGCAATATCCACCGGTTCGCGGAAATGGCTTATGAGGTAACGCCGGATATATGTTGCGCAACCCTGCGAGCCGTGCAACATGGGTAATACGCCTTCAATTCCTTTGAAAGCCACGCAAGCCCCCAATGGAGCGCATTGCTTGCAGGCATTACACGACGAGGAATAACTTTTTCCGGCAGCTACCCCTCCGGTAATACGGTTTGTTGTGTTGGTACCCATAAGATTCGTTTTTATTAATCACTCATGTTACGCAGTCTTACCGTTTTCGTAGCCTTGACTACTCCCATAATCGAGGCTCGAGCATTCCCGTATGTGAGGCTCGAGCATTCCCGTATGTGAGGCTCGAGCATTCCCGTATGTGAGCCTTGACGCAAAAGACATGACTTTGCGTAACATGAATTAATCATTTTCGTTTAACGAAACGCCATACAGGGCTTGTAACCGTGTCATGCACTTCTTTCGCGAAATTGAGCATTCCCTCGTAACCGGCCAACGCCAATTTGCGTTCATGATTATGATCACAGAAACCTATGCCCATCTTATAAGCGATGGGACGTTCTTTTACCCCTCCGATGAACAGGTCGGCTCCGGTTTGTTGTACAAATTCCGAAAGTTCGACGGGGTTTGAATCGTCCACCAAAATACAACCGTCATCACAAATTGCTTTCAGGAGCTTATAATCTTCGTCATTGCCGGTTTGCGTTCCGGCAATGACGGTTCTCATCCCTATCAACCGCAGGGCCTTGACTAAGGAAATGGCCTTAAATGCCCCGCCAACGTATATGGCCGCTTTTTTGCCCTGTAAAGCGCGCCTATACGGTTCCAGAGCAGGCAGCAAATTCGTCAACTCTTCTTTTACCAAATCACGGGCCTTTTCCTGTACGGCCTCATCGCCGAAAAACTTGGCGACTTCATATAAGGCGTCGGACATATCTTCGATCCCGAAGTAAGAAACCTTGATAAAGGGAATACCGTACTGTTCCTTCATCTGTTTTGCAAGGTGGATCATAGATCCCGAACATTGAACCACATTCAGCGCAGCCCTGTGTGTATTCTGAATATCCTTGACTCTCCCGTCACCCGTGATGGAAGCGAGGATTTGAATACCCATCCGCTTGTAATATTCGGTTAATATCCATAGTTCGCCTGCAAGGTTGAAATCGCCGAGAATATTGATGCTGAACGGCGAAACTTCTTTGGAATTGTCGGTTCCGATAAGCGTAGCCAAGGCGTCGCACGCAATTTTGTACCCGTCTTTTTTTGATCCCTGGAATCCTTCGGACTGGACGGGGATCACAGGGATGTTCTTTTCTTTCGCAACGCGGTTGCAAACCGATTGCACATCATCGCCGATAACGCCTACAATACAAGTTGAATAGACAAAGGCCGCTTTGGGTTGGTGCTTGTCGATCAGTTCATTCAATGCATTGTAGAGTTGTTTTTCCCCGCCGAAGATGACATGCTTTTCCCGCAAATCGGTGGAGAAGCTACTTCGATGCAATTCCGGGCCTGAAGACATCGCTCCTCTTATATCCCAGGTGTAGGAAGCGCAACCGATAGGGCCATGTACCAAATGAAGCGCATCGGCTATAGGATACAAGACAACGCGCGAGCCGCAAAACACACAAGCCCTTTGGCTGACGGAACCGGCTATACTCGGCCGCCCGCCGATGAGGTCTTTTGAATTTTTGCTTTTGGTGACAATCTGCCCTTCCCGTTCTTTTAAAAAGTTTGCCATAATACGTTTCCCGGAATCTTAAGTATTGGTTTTCCTGTTCGTTGACCGGTAGGTCAACTCTACATTTGCAGTTCCATTTTCTCTTCCTTACAAGTCCTGTCGTAATGGTTGAGCAGGCTTTCCAGAATTTTATTGGCAAGATTCATCCCGCCGATATACCCGACATTCGGAAAGATATTATTCCCCGGACGATCCATCACCGGGAATCCGATACGGACAAAAGGCAAATTTTCATCGCGCGATATATACTTTCCGTATGTATTACCCATCAACAGATCCACGGGTTCCTGTTTAATCCATTGATGCAGCAGGAACATATCGGCCCGTTCGCCACTTTTAAACCTGGCTTCCGGCGCTTTCTCTTTCAACATGCGTTGCATCTCTTCGTCGAAGTGTTTACCGGCGGTTCCGGTAACAATATAAACGGGTTTCATATCGAGCGTAAGCAGAAATTCCACCATCGGGATAAGCGTGTCGGGATCTCCGTAAAGCGCTACCCTTTTTCTCCAGAAATACTTGGAATTATCGGTAATAAAATCAATTAAACGCCCTCGCTCTTCGGTGATCGAATCGGGTACAGGCACATTTGCATGACGGCTCAACGATGTAATGAACCGGTCGGTAGCCTTCAATCCAATGGGTATTTCTATTACTTCAAATTTCACCTTACATTTCGATTCCAGTTTCACGCAAGTATCTTCGGTGCAATACGCCCCTAATCCGATAGAAAACTTGCTGTCGCCTGTTGCAATCATATCAGGGATAGTTGTGCCTCCGTCGGGATACATTTTATATTTTCCTGTCAGGGGAGAATCCAGCACCCCCGACATATCCGGGAACATGATGGTACGGGTCTCCAACACCGACGCGAGGCGCTTGATCTCACGCATATCGGAAGGTTCCATCCAGCCTGCAACCAAATTGACAACGTTTTTCTTTTTCGGTGTGGCCGTTGAGAAAAACCGCACGAACGAGGCCAACTGGTTGGAATACCCGGTAATATGCGTCCCGATGTAGCTCGGCGTATTGCAATAAATAACACGCTTTCCTTCGGGTATTTTCCCGTCTTCGGAAGCCTTGGAAACAATCTGTGTCAGATCGTCTCCAATCGTTTCCGAAAGGCAGGTTGTATGAACGGCAATGACGTCCGGGTCATAAATGGTGAAAATAGTTTCAATCGCCGACACAAGGTTTGAAGATCCCCCAAATACCGATGAACCTTCCGAGAATGAACTTGTGGAAGCCATGACGGGCTCTTTGAAATGGCGTGTCAAGGCGCTTCGGTGGTATGAGCAACATCCCTGCGATCCATGACTGTGGGGTAAACATCCGTGGATACCTAAAGCGGCGTACATTGCCCCTACGGGTTGACAGGTCTTGGCGGGATTAATGGTGAGCGCTTTTCGTTCTATCTCTGACGCTGTTGTATGACGTAATAACATAAGTCATTCTTTTAAATTAATAGACAAATTGTGCTTCTATATATTCTTCGCTTTCCCAGGGAGCTTTCAAATCCTGCCATATAGAAGCGCAAACCATTTGTTCAATGTCTTTGTAAAAATTGACGGCTCCTTTAAACCCGGCATAAGGACCTCCCGAATCGTAGTTGTGAAGCTGTTTTAAGGGAATGCCCATTTTCTGGACGACATATTTTTCTTTGACCCCGGCGCAGAAAACATCGGGTTTGTATTTCTCAATCAGTTTTTCCATTTCATAATGGCTGAGATCGTCAATTACCAGCGCGCCCTTTTCCAGTTGCTTCATCAAACCATGATATTCGTTGAACTCCATCCCTTCGGCTTCGAGTTTTTTCATCTCCTCTTCGGTTTTACGCGGATTATACCGGGTTTCATCTTTTGTAACCGTTAATTCTTCTATATTGCGGCTGTCGGCGTCGATTTGTATTGTTGGGATTACATGGCGTCCTTCATAATCGTCGCGATGCCCAAACTCGTATCCTGCCGCCAGGGTTGTCATGCCAAGTTCTTCAAATAGATCCTGATAATGATGTGCCCGGGAGCCGCCGACAAAAAGCATGGCTTTTTTACCTCTTGTTTTCGGATAGATCGCAGCCCTGACGGTTTCAACCTCTTTCATTTCTTCGGCAATCACCTCCTCTACGCGGTCGATCAATTCCTGTTCCTCGAAATATTGCGTTATCTTACGGAGCATTTTGGCGGTAGAATTGGCGCCTATCGGTTGCACCTTGATCCACGGTATGCCGAAGGCCGTTTCCATCATTTCCGCCACATAATTAATGGAACGGTGGCACATGACCATATTCAAATCGGCCGTATGGGCATTCTCGAATTTTTGAACCGTGGAATCGCCGCTAAAAGTGGAGACCAGGTTGATTCCGCATTTTTCAAATACCCGCTCAAGTTCAAAGGCGTCGCCTCCGATGTTGTATTCACCCAAAAGGTTGACCCGGTATTTCAGACTTCCTTTTTTTTCGTCATCGCGGCCGATCAGGTTTTTGAACAGCCCGTTGTTCGCAATATGGTGGCCTGCCGATTGTGATACGCCGCGGTATCCTTCGCAGGAAAACCCGAAAATATTTATTCCGTTCCCAATCTCTTCTTTCATGTGGCGCGCCACACGGTGAACGTCATCCCCGATAAGTCCTACCGGACAGGTTGAGAAAATGGCAATCGCTTTCGGGTGAAATAACTCATACGCTTCGCGGATGGCTTGTTTCAATTTCTCTTCGCCGCCAAATACAATATTGGAATCCTGCATATCGGTTGAGAAACAATAGGTGATAAAATTGGCCGCATTTTCGTCCTCGGGTTTGGTTTGGTTACGGCGCGTGAGCCACGAATAAAATCCGCAACCGATGGGGCCGTGGGTAATGTTCACAATATCGCGTGTGGGGCCTAATACAACACCTTTGCAGCCGGCATACGTACATCCGCGCTGGGTAATGATACCGGGGATTGTACGCACATTGGCCTGTATTTGAGGCGTGTCGACGGGATCGCTCAATACGATGGATTTTGCCCTTTTTTTTGCTACTTTATTGGGATATTTGGTGATGACCTCTTCTTTAAAACCCTTGAGTTCGGCGATTAATGTTTCCGTTTCCTTTGTTTTATCTGATTCGTATACCATAATTGTTTTTTTTATGGATTCAATCTAACGTTCCATCTCCTGAAGCTCCGGAACGAACGCTGTAAGAATCCAGATTATTTATTACAAATATCTTCCCATCGCCCGATTTTTGGGTTTGATTCACTTTGATCAGGGTCTCGATGGCCAGCTCTTTTTTTTCGTCTGTCACAACCAATGTGATCATTCGTTTCGATTTTAACCGGGGTTCTTCGGGAATAAAACTCATTGCATCTTCCAATATAACAGGGCATTCTTTTTTGGCTTTCGCCTCCCGTATTTTTTCCAGGTCACCGTTTCCCTGTCCACGCCCCAATACCGGCATTGCGGTAAAAGACGGCAATCCGGCCTCGGCAAGGGCCGATTTTGTTTCGCTCATTTTGGCAATTCTGATTATTGCTAAGATCAGTTTCATTGTTAGAATTTATTTTTGTGGATGCACCTCTTTGTTTATTCTTTTCTCCCACTCGATATTGTATATACTTCTTCAATGGGCGTGACAAATATTTTGCCGTCGCCGGCCTGCCCTTTTTCGCCGGACCGTGCGGAGTGCATGATTGTTTCTATCACAAAATCCTTGTCTTTGTCGTGAATGGCAATCATCAGTAAATCTTTGGGAAGTTCGTCGTAAGTCACGTTTCCCACTTTTAATCCCCGTTGTTTCCCTCTACCGAAAACCGATAATTTTGTGACGGCAGGGAAACCTGCATTGAATAAATCTTTCATTACCACCGGCGATTTTTCCGGGCGTACAATAGCTCTTATTAACAGCATAGTTTGTGTAATTTTAATTGATAATCGTGCCGAAGATTAATTCATGATCCCGAAACTTACCAGCAGTTCTTCCAATTCGCCGATGGAAAGAGGAGTAGGGATTACCTGCATCCTGTTTTCGTCGATTTTTTTTGCCAAAGCACGGTATTCGTTTGCCTGGGAATGTTCGGGTGCATAATCGATCACTGTTTGGCGATTGATTTCGGCATGTTGAACCATATTATCGCGAGGAACAAAATGAATCATCTGGGTTCCGAGTTTTTTTGCAAATTCCAGGATCATATTTGCTTCATTATCCACCTTGCGGGAGTTGCAGATTAAACCACCCAACCTCACATCGCCTACTTTACCGAATTTTGAAATGGACTTACAGATGTTATTGGCGGCATACATTGCCATCATCTCACCGGAACATACGATATACACTTCCTGTGCTTTGCCATCGCGGATGGGCATTGCAAAACCACCGCAAACAACGTCGCCCAAGACGTCGTAAAATACATAATCCAACCCCTTGTCGTCGTCATAAGCGCCAAGTTGCTCCAGCAGGTTAATCGAAGTGATAATGCCACGCCCGGCACAACCAACTCCCGGTTCCGGCCCGCCTGATTCCACGCAACTTGTGTTTTTGAATCCGGTTTTCATCACGTCGTCCAATTCCACATCTTCGCCTTCGTCGCGAAGTGTATCCAATACCGTTTTTTGCGCCAATCCGTGCAGTAACAACCGTGTTGAATCCGCTTTCGGGTCGCAACCCACCACCATGACCTTACGCCCCATTTCCGCTAAGCCGGCAACAGTATTTTGTGTAGTCGTAGATTTTCCGATGCCTCCTTTACCATAAATTGCAATTTTTCTCATAACCTAATTTGTTTAGTGAATTAGTATATTAATGATTTGTTTACACCAAATATTTATCAAAGTGCGTGCCAAATGAAGAAAACAGATAAATGCGGCATTGTAAAAATTTGAATACCTGATATATATAAAATAAAAGCATTATAAAGATTGATTTTATAACGCTTTTAAAGTTTTATCCGAAAATGTAGTTTTTTGAATAAATTCTACATAAATGTAGCTTCTTCCGATTCATTTACCGTTCGGTTATCAATGAGCAAAAAATGTGTGGCATTTCCCACCGTGGCAGATTTAAGTAACAAATGCAACCGGCCTGTTGATTTCATTATTCATCCGGCCAAGTTCTGAGGCAATAGTAAGTATATTTATTTCTCTTACTTCGGACGAAAATTTTTCAAGTAAGAGAAAATATTTTTTCAAGTAAGAGAA
>JAISZV010000204.1 GCA_031284475.1 Proteiniphilum sp.
CGGCAATATTCGCATCGTTGCTCCTTGTTCGACGGCCTATCTGTTTGCCGAAAATAGGGAATGATTAAAAATTTTCATTATTTTTGCTCAAAACTTGGAATCAACTAAATTTATTGAAAGGTACTTATGGAAATAACGACAATTAAAAAAGAGGCCGAAGAGAAGATGCAGATGACCATCGAATTTTTGGACGAGACATTCTCCCGTATTCGTGCAGGCCGGGCCAACTCACATATTCTGGACGGCATACGTGTGGAATATTACGGTAGTCTTGTCCCGTTGTCGAATGTGGCAACGGTCAGTACGCCCGATGCGAAGACCATCATGGTGCAGCCCTGGGAAAAGGCGATGTTGAAAGTAGTGGAAAAGGCCATTCAGGACTCGGACGTGGGCATCACACCCGAAAACAACGGTGAGGTAATACGTTTGGGCATACCGCCGCTCACGGAAGAACGCCGTAAACAATTGGTAAAGCAAACCAAGCAGGAGACCGAAGAAGCAAAGATCAGCATCCGCAATGCGCGCCGCGAAGGGATCGACGAAATAAAAAAGGCGGTCAAGGAAGGTTTGGCGGAAGATATGGGAAAAGACGGCGAGGGCGAACTACAAAAACTTCATGATAAGTATATCAAGAAAGTGGATGAGATGTTTGTCGAAAAAGAAAAAGAGATACTGACCGTTTGATGGCGAAAGGCGGAGATGAAAGCGGCGGAATAGGGTTGCAGGGGCTGGTTGTAAGGAATACCGGAAACGCTTATCTGGTACGCGATGATAACGGCAACCATATCACCGGCATAGCAAAGGGAAACCTGAGGCTCAAAGGGATCAGGAGTACAAGTCCCATTGTGGTGGGCGACCGGGTTTTTATCTCCCCGAACCCCGACGGCGTCGCTTTTATCACCGGTATAGCCGAACGGAAGAACTACATTGTCCGCAAAGCGTCTAACCTCTCCAAACACGCGCACATACTGGCCGCCAACATCGACCTGGCGTTTCTTTGCGTTACTGTGCGTTATCCTGAGACCACCACCGTATTTATCGACCGCTTCCTGATTACAGCCGAAGCATATTCGGCGCCGGTATGCCTTATTTTCAACAAAATCGATCTGTATGATAAGGAAGATCATGAATACGCGGATGCGCTGATACGCCTCTATTCTTCCATTGGTTACCGGTGTTTGAAAACCTCGACAGTGACAGGCGACGGGAAAGACCAGTTAGAGGCGCTTGCCGCGGGAAAAACAATTTTGCTGGCCGGACATTCGGGAGTAGGGAAATCGAGCATCGTCAATTTGTTGCTCGACGACCAGGCGCAAAAAGTGGGCGCGATTTCCGGTTATCATCATAAAGGGATGCATACCACCACTTTTTCGGAGATGATAGAATTGAAGAACGGCGGGTTCCTGATCGATACGCCGGGTATCAAGGGGTTTGGCACCATCGACATGAACCGGGCCGAGGTATCTCACTATTTTCCTGAAATATTCGGAATATCTAAAAATTGCAGGTACAACAACTGCCTGCATCTCAACGAACCTGGCTGTGCGGTATTGGCGGCGGTGGAAAATCATTATATCAGCGAAAGCCGCTATCGCTCATACCTCAATATACTGGAAGACGTGGAGGAAGGAAAATACCGGTTATGACTATACAACTGAATAGCGCATTGCTCCTGATCATTGAACTTCTCTACCTGCTCACGGTGGTAAGTATCGTAGTGGTGGTAATCTCGGAAAACCGGAATCCCATCAAAACCGTGGCATGGATGCTGGCTGTGGTCTTCCTGCCTTTTGTCGGTATCATCTGGTATGCTTTCTTCGGGCAGGACGCTACAAAAAAACAGGTGATCTCCAGGCGGATGTACAGTAAGTTGAAGAAACGTCCGCTCGACAGGGTGGAAACATCGGAGGAACACTCTTTTCCGGAAGGGTATGACAATCTTATCAACCTGATGCGGAAAATGGACTATACCCCTTTGCTGGGCGGAAACGATGTGAAGCTGTTCACCAGCGGAGAGGAAAAATTCAAGCATCTTTTTGCCGATATAGAAAAGGCGGAAAAACATATCCACATAGAATATTACGTGTTGCTCGACGACGAACTCGGCCTGAAACTCCAGCAGGCGCTTGTCCGCAAGGCGAAGGAGGGATTGGAGATACGCATCATTTACGACAGTTTCGGGTCGCGGAAAGCAAAGAAGAAGTTTTTCGAGGATTTCCGGAAAGCAGGAATAGAAACCGAACCCTTTTTAAAATTAACCCTCTCGGCGCTTACCTCCCGGCTCAACTACCGGACACACCGTAAAATAGTGATTATCGACGGGCGGATAGGCTATGTGGGCGGAATGAATGTTGCCGACCGCTACCTGAAAGGGCTTGGCTGGGGCTGCTGGCGCGACACCCATGCCCGGATCGAAGGAAAAGGCGTGCAGGGGTTGCAGTCGGTATTCCTGATCGATTGGTATTTCGTATCGCAAACGCTGATTACTTCACGCAACTATTTCCCTGTGCTGGAAAATTACGGGGAATGTCCCATGCAGATAGTCAACGGCGGCCCTTTGAGTGAAGCAAACGAAATTTCGTATGGGATCATACAGGCTATTTACGACGCCCGTAAATCGATCTTTATCCAAACGCCCTATTTCCTGCCTCCCGACGCAATGATTGATGCGTTGCAGGCTGCGGCCATCAAAGGCGTTGACGTCAGGGTCATGATTTCCGAACGGTCTGATGTGGCGCTGGCGCAGAAGGCTTCCAACTCCTATATCAGGGATATGCTCAGGGCCGGAGTGAAGGTATATTTGTATCAGAAAGGATTCCTGCACTCCAAGATGATGGTGCTCGACGGCTCGCTCACCCTGGTAGGCTCCGCCAATTTCGACTCTCGCAGCTTCGAGCAGAATTTTGAGGTAGAGGCATTTATTTATGATAAAAAATTAGGCGCGCAGGCCGATGATATTTTTATGGAAGATCAGCGTTTTTCAACGCCGGTCTCTATGAGGGAGTGGTCTAAGCGCCCTGTGTTGGAACGGTTCGCAGAATCGTTTATGCGGCTTTTCGCCCCCTTGCTGTGAGTATTGTTGACGCGAAAGGCAGTTTGATTTTAATCGTATGAAACACTCATGAGATGCAAGTTTACACACATTGAAATATCTTGTCCCTTGGCTCTTGAGACTAATATTGAATCATAATGGAACGGATTTTTATTGTAGGCTATATGGGCTCCGGCAAAACCACGATAGGGAAACGGCTGGCCAAGTTGCTTTCGCTCTCTTTTATCGATCTGGATGCTTATATTGAGAATAAGTACCGTAAGACCGTCCCTGCCCTTTTTGAGGAAAAGGGAGAGGATGGTTTCCGGGAGATAGAAAACCGGTCGCTCCGGGAGGTAGCTGAATTTGAGGATGTAGTGATCTCCACCGGTGGGGGAACTCCCTGCTTTTTCGACAATATGGAAGTGATGAATCGCGCCGGAGTCACAATCTATCTCGAAGCGGACGCCGAGGATCTGGCAACTCATCTGCTGGCGTCGAAAACCGTACGTCCGCTTATTGCCGGGAAACGGAAAGAAGAGCTTGTCCCTTTTATTACGGAACATTTAGCCCGCAGGGCATATTATTATAATAAAGCGCAGATCGTTTACCCCATAGACCGCGTGATTACGAAAGCGGAGACCCATTTAACCGTGCGCGGAATTGAAGAACAACTTAAAAGGAGAAACACAGAATGATATACGATTCCAAAAGAAGCGCCTCGTTTGTCGTGCGCGAATTGCTGCAAAAAGCGGAAAGGCAGGGAGCATCCGTTGTGATAGGGATTCCCCGGGAAGATCAGAAAATTGAGAAACGGTTGCCGTTGACGCCTGAGACCGTTTCGCTGTTGGTTGAATCGGGCTACCGGGTGTTGCTCGAAGCGGGGGCAGGGCTTACCATTAATTATACCGACAGTTACTATGCCGAATCGGGCGCAGAGATCGTGGATAGCGCCGAAGAGGTTTTCCGCGCCGACCTGATCCTGAAAATATTACCTCCCACAATGGCGGAGGTCGCCATGATGCGTCCGCGGACAACCGTTTTTTCATTCCTTCATATCCATAAACTCTCTTTTTCCTTGCTGGAATTGATGTTTGAGAAAAAAATCAACGCATTGGCTTACGAGCTTTTTTATGACGATACGGGCATCTCTCCCTTTGTAACGTCCATATCGGAGATCGAAGGCGCCTATTCCATTACCCTGGCGGCGGAACTGTTGAGCAATTCCCACGGGGGAAAAGGTATTTTACTGGGAGGGATCCCCGGCGTAACGCCTACCGAAGTCGTCGTTATCGGGGCGGGAATAGCAGGCGCTATGGCTGCACGTGCGGCGTTGGCCACGGGTGCGTCGGTGAAAGTGTTCGACAACGATATTGTGAAGTTGCGCACTATCCGCCATGAATTGGGCCGTTTGGTGTTTACTTCCACGCTTCAGCCCAACGTGCTCAGAAATGTGTTTCGTTCTGCCGACGTGGTGATCGGCGCGATGCAATATATCAACAAAACCCACTTTTACCGCATTTCTAACGACTTGATCAGGGAGATGAAACAGGGAGCCGTTATCATTGATGTGCGGATGGAACAGGGCGGGTGTTTTGAAACTACGATGGAAGCCTGCCTGCCCGGTCATCCTGCTGTTTTTGAGAAATTCGGCGTGTTGCATTTCTGTGAAATGAGCCTCAGTTCGCGCGTAGCGCGTACCGCTTCCATTGCTTTAAGCAATATTTTTGTGTCGATGTTCTCCGCTATGGCCGATTGTGGCGGCCCCGGCCATTTTGCCCGGTTCGACCGCGGCTTTGCCTCCGGATTCTACCTCTATGCCGGAAAAATGGTCAACCGCTATGTGGGCAACCACTTCAATATGCCTGTAACCGATATAGGATTGTTTTTGCCTGGGTATTGAGAAATTTCGTTATGTATGTTACTGGTTACTCTTTCATGGAGGATGGATCTTTTCGGCAATCAAAGACGTCTGTAATATAAATTATCGTATCTGCAACCCTGTAAATTTATTTCTTACTTCGTTAATCGTGTAAACCCGCCCTTCTTCTATTGCTTTTCCCGACTTGGCGACTCGTTCTTCCGGTTCTTCTATTGTAAAACGATTTACGGAAAGAGTAAAACTTAAAA